>JAEWEJ010000216.1 GCA_023389455.1 Actinomycetes bacterium
GCGTGGCGCCCCGCGGCACCTCGGTGCCGGCGCTCGCGGCCACGCCCGCGTTCGCCGCGCCGGCCACGGCGACGTTCTCCGGCTCCCGCGTCGGCCTGATCGACCCGGCGACCGCGCGCGTGCGCGACGCGTCGCGGGCCTCGGCCGGTCTCGCGGGCGTGCTGCTCGGCACCGCGGGTGCCGTCGTCGGCTTCCGGCGCGGGTGGCTCGTGCTGCCCGGCCGTGGCAAGGACCTCGCGGCATGACGCCGCAGGGACGGGGCCGTGCGGCCCCGGGCCCGGGCGGGGGCCCGGGAGTGGAGGAGCGAGGGAAGATGATGCACACAGCACGCACACGCGGCCGCCGGGCCGCGCTCGCCGGTCTCGTCGCCATCGCGACGGGGATCGGCGGGGTCGTCGTCGGCCTGCCCGCGCAGGCTGCGGCCGGGGACCCCACCGGCGGCACGCTGCAGTGGGGGTTCCGCGAGTCGTTCCGCGCGTACGTCGGGCGCCAGACCGGGGCGATCCCCCCGATCGGCGCGCTGCCCGCGGGGCAGCGGATCACGCTCCTGGCGCCCGCACAGTTCGACACCGCCGGTGCGCCGGCCGACCCGACCGCGGAGTCCTCGCCCAACGAGACGCTGCCGTATCTGCTGCCGGTCGCCGGCGGGTCGGTGGTGAGCCAGGACGAGCTGTCGCTCTCGACGTCCGGCGGCGCCGTCTACGCGTTCCCGTCGCACGGGTTCACGCTCACGGTGAAGGACGTCGAGGTCCGCGTCGTCGGCGGGACCGCGTCGCTCGTCGGGGACCTGTCCGTCGTGGTGCCCGAGGGTGCCGCGGGCGGTCACACGCCCGGCACGTACGGCGGCGACGACATCGTCCTGGGCGACGTGGCGAGCACCGACGTCACCCTGACCCCCGGCGCCGTCACGGTCGCCGGCACGGGCGTCACGCTCACGGCGGCCGGAGCCGCGGCGCTGCAGGGCTTCATCGACGCCGGCGCGCCGCTGGACGACTTCACGGTCACGGCGCAGCGCCAGGCGGGGCCCGTCGCGCAGCCGCGCATCACCCTGTCGCAGGCGAGCGGGCTCGACCCGGCCGCCACCACGACGGTGACCGTGACGGGCGAGGGCTTCGACCCGTTGGCGACCGTCAACACCTCGGGGCGCCCGCCGGTCGCCGCCGGGCAGCCCACGGGGGTGTACGTGGCCTTCGGCCGGTTCGCCGACGTGTGGCGGCCGTCCGCGGGCGCGCCGAGCAGCGCACGGCCCGTGGCGAGCCAGAAGTGGGCGCTGCCCGAGCCGTCGTTCACGCAGGTGGGCACCGACTACCCGTCGCAGGCTCCGAACCTCGTGCGCATGGGCGCCGACGGCTCGTTCACCGCTGACCTCCAGGTCAGTGCGGTCGCGGCCACGACCGGCACGTACGGCGTGTACGTCTGGGTCGCCGGCGGCGGCGCCGCGACCCCGGCGTACGAGCTCGCCGTGCCCGTGACCTTCGCGGGGGACCTCGAGGTCGACGTGACGGTCCCGGCGACGCCGGTCACCCCCGACCCGGGCACGTTCGCGTGGACCGTGGCGGGTGACGGTGCGGTGTCCCTGGGGACGGCCGTCGCGGGCGAGACCGCCTTCACCGCCACCGGGGCGCTGCCCGCGATCACGGTGCGCGACACGCGCCCGGCGACCACGGGGTGGTCGATCACGGGCACCGCGGGCCGGTTCGCCACCGCCGACGGGGCGGCGTCGTTCAGCGGCGCGCGCCTCGGCTGGACGCCCACGGTGACGGGGTCCGCGTCCGCGGGCGCACCCGTCGCACCGGCGGGCAGCGGCGGCCTGGCGGCCGGTGCGACCCTCGCCTCGGCCCCGGCGGGCACGCCGTCGGGGGACGTCACGGTCGGCGCGGCCCTCACCCTGGGGCTGCCCCTCGACACCCCGGCCGGTGCGTACACCGGTGTGCTGACCCTCACCGCGGTGGGCTGACGACACCGTGCAGGACGTTCCTCCCCCCCGCGCCACCCCCGTCCCGGAGGGCGCCGGCCCCGGCGCCCTCCGGGCCCGGGCCCGCGCCGCGCTCGCCGCGGTCGTGGGCCTGCTGGCGTGCCTGGCGGTCCCGCTCGGCCCGGCCGCGGCGGCGCCCCGGGCGGTCGGTGACGTCGCGTGGTCCCTGACGCCGGCCGACGGTCCGCTCGGCGTCGGCCGCGCGAACTTCGCCTACGAGGTGGCGGCCGGCGACGTCGTGCACGACGCGGTCGTCGTCACCAACCTCACCGACACGCCCCTGACGCTCGACACCTACGCCACCGACGCGTTCACCACCGCGACCGGGCACCTCGACCTGCTGGCGCCCGGTACCGCGCCGTCGGACCTCGGTGCCTGGCTGGCGCTCGACGCGCCCGGTGGCCAGGTGGTCGTCGAGCCCCGCGGCGCGGTCACGGTGCCCTTCGTGCTCACGGTGCCCGCCGACGCCGCGCCGGGCGACCACTCCGGTGGCGTCGTCACGTCCTACCTGTCCGCGGCGACCGGGAGCACGGTGGCCCGCGACAACCGCCTCGCGCTGCGCGTGCACGCCCGCGTGGCGGGCGAGCTCGTGCCCGGCGTCCGTGTCGACGACGTCCGCGTGACGTACCGCGGGACGGCGAACCCCCTGGGCGCGGGCCGTGCCGTCGTCACCTACACGCTGACGAACACCGGCAACACGCGGCTGCTCCCCGCGGAGTCCGTCACCGTGGCCGGTCCCGGCGGAGTCGGGGCCCGGACGGTCCTGGTGCCGGACTCCCCGGAGGTGCTCGCCGGCTCCGTGGTCGAGCGCACCGTGCAGGTCGACGGCGTGCTGCCCGCCTTCCGGCTGCAGGCGGCGGTCGCCGTGACGGCCGAGGCGGTCGGCATCGGCGGGGGCGACCTCGCCGCGGACCGCGGGGTGTCCGCCGGTGCGGCGGTGCCGTGGGCCGCGCTGCTCGTGGTGCTCGTCGTGGTCGTCGGCGCCGTGCTCGTCGGGCTGCGCGCGGGCCGCAGCGCAGCGCCGAGCGGCGCGGACGCACCCGTCCCCGCGCCGGAGGCCTGACGCGTCGCCGCGTCCGTCCCGACCGGGTCGCGACGCGCGCAGCACGACGGACCGGGTGGCACCGGTCGGTGCCACCCCGTCCGTCGTGCGTGTCAGCCGATGTGCACGGCCGCGAGGTCGGCGAAGACGGCACGGTTGAGGCGGAACGCCAGGCGGGCCTCCTCGACGACCTCGGCGCGCTGCGCCGGCCTCAGGTCCAGGGCGTCGAGCCGGTCGCGGTACACGTCCTTGAACGGCTTGAGCTTGTGGATCTGCGGGAAGTCGTAGAACGAGACGCCCGCGTCGGTGAGCCCGTGGTGCCGCTGGATCATCCGCCGCAGGATCTGGCCGCCGGACAGGTCGCCGAGGTACCGCGTGTAGGCGTGCGCCGCGTACCGGGGCAGGTCGTCTCCGACGGCCTCGAGCCGGGCGACGTAGTCCGCCGTGGCGGGCAGCACCCGCACCTGGGTGCGCCAGTCGTCACCGAGCAGGTGCGCGAGGTCGGCCTCGATGGCGGGTACGCGCACGAGCTCGGGGAAGACGAGGTCGCCGTGGGTCCCGGCGGCGACGAGCCGGTCGCCCGCGGCCTCCAGCGCCCGGTAGACCGCGTGCTGCTGGGCGGCCAGGTCGACGTACCCGGCCAGCGGGAGCGTGCCGGCCACGAGGTGCTCGACGAAGGCCGACCGCTCGGCGTCCTCGTGGTCCTGCCGGGTGCCGGTGCGCAGCGCCGCCGACAGGGTGTCGAGGGCCTCGGGGACGGTGGCGGTCATGGGGCTGCTCCTCGGTGCGGCGGCGGTGCGGGATCTTGCTGACACTCTGTCAGGTCGCACCGTAGCGGAGGTGAGGCTCACCTAACAAGGCCGCCGTCCAGACCCGCGGCGCCCGGAGCGCGGACCGTCGCGCCGCCGCCGGTGGCGTGCGCCCTATCCTGGGCCCCGACCGGCCCGTGACGGGACGGTCGGACGCACGACCCCCACGACCTCCGGCGGCCGGTCGGCCGCCCCGCTCGGAAGGCACCTGCGTGGCGCTCACCACCGGCAACCACCCGCCCCTGCGCGTCGCCGTCCTCGGCTGCGGCGTCGTCGGGACGGAGGTCGTCCGACGGCTCGTCACGGAGGCGGAGGAGCTCGCGGCGCGCGTCGGCGCCCCGCTCGAGCTCGTCGGGATCGCGGTGCGCTCGCTCGACGCGGACCGGGACCCCGTGGTGGACCGCGCGCTGCTGACGGCCGACGCCGAGTCGCTCGTCGAGAAGGCCGACGTCGTCATCGAGCTGATGGGCGGGATCGAGCCCGCGCGCACGCTGGTGCTGCACGCCGTCGCCCACGGGGCGTCGGTCGTCACCGCGAACAAGGCGCTGCTCGCGCAGGAGGGCCCCGCGCTCTACGACGCCGTGGACGACGCGGGCGTCGACCTGTACTACGAGGCCGCGGTCGCCGGTGCCATCCCGATCGTGCGCCCGGTGCGCGAGTCGCTCGCGGGTGACACCGTGCAGCGGGTGCTCGGCATCGTCAACGGCACCACCAACTACGTGCTCGACTCCATGACGACCACGGGGCAGGGGCTGGACGAGGCGGTCGCGGACGCGCAGGCGCTCGGGTACGCCGAGGCGGACCCGACGGCCGACGTGGAGGGGTACGACGCCGCCGCCAAGGCCGCGATCCTCGCGTCCCTCGCGTTCCACACCCGGGTGTCGCTCGCGGACGTCGACCGCACGGGGATCACGGGCCTCACCGCCGACGACGTGACCTGGGCCGGACGCACCGGCCACGTCCTGAAGCTGCTCGCCGTGGCCGAGCGCGCGCGCACGGCCGAGGGGCGTGAGGGCGTGCTCGTGCGCGTGCGGCCCACGCTCGTGCCGGTGGAGCACCAGCTCGCCGCCGTGCGGCAGGCGTACAACGCCGTCTTCGTCGAGGCCGAGGCCGCCGGCGAGCTCATGTTCTACGGCCGCGGTGCGGGCGGCAGCCCGACGGCGTCGGCCGTCCTGGGCGACCTGGTCTCGGTGGCGCGTCACCGGGTCCTCGGTGGCAAGGGCCCGGTCGAGTCGTCGCACGCCGACCTGCCCGTCCTCGACGGCGGCGAGGCCCGCTCGCGGTACCAGGTGCGCCTCGAGGTCGACGACCGGCCCGGTGTGCTGGCCCGCGTGGCAGCCGAGCTCGCCGCGCAGGACGTGTCCATCGAGACCGTGCGTCAGACGCTGCAGGCCACCGGCGACGACCCGTCCGCCACCCTCGTCGTGACGACGCACACCGCCCCGGAGCGGGCGCTGCGCGCGACGGTCGACGCGGTCGCCGCGCTCGACGTCGTGCGCCGCGTCGTGTCCGTGCTCCCGGTGCTCTGAAGACCCCACCCCACCCACCCGAGGAAACGCACCCCATGGCCCACCAGTGGCGCGGCGTCATCGCCGAGTACGCCGACCGCCTGCCCGAGCACGTCCAGGAGCGCATCGTCACGCTGGGGGAGGGTGGCACGCCGCTCGTGCCCGCCCCGGCCCTGTCGGCGCTCACGGGCGCCGACGTGCACGTCAAGGTCGAGGGCATGAACCCGACCGGGTCGTTCAAGGACCGTGGCATGACCACGGCGATCTCCGCCGCCGCGGCGCGGGGCGCCAAGGCCGTGGTGTGCGCGTCCACCGGCAACACCTCGGCGTCCGCAGCCGCCTACGCCACGCGCGCGGGCATGGTCTGCGCCGTGCTGGTGCCGGACGGCAAGATCGCGATGGGCAAGCTCAGCCAGGCGATCGCGCACGGCGCCCGGCTGCTGCAGGTCGACGGCAACTTCGACGCCTGCCTGATCGCCGCGCGCAAGCTCGCCGAGGCGTACCCGGTCGAGCTCGTGAACTCGGTCAACCCCGACCGCATCGAGGGGCAGAAGACCGCCGCGTTCGAGATCGTCGACGCCCTGGGCGACGCCCCGGACATCCACTGCCTGCCCGTCGGCAACGCCGGCAACATCACCGCCTACTGGCGCGGCTTCCGCGAGTACGCCGGCCTGGACGCCGGTACCGCGCTGCCGGCCGTCGCCACCCGGACGCCCGCCATGTGGGGGTTCCAGGCCGCCGGTGCTGCCCCGATCGTGCTGGGCCACCCGGTCGACGCGCCCGAGACGATCGCCACCGCGATCCGCATCGGCAACCCCGCGTCCTGGCAGCAGGCGGAGGAGGCGCGCGACGTGTCCGGCGGTGTCATCGAGTCCGTCACCGACGAGCAGATCCTCGCCGCGCACCGTCTGCTGTCGGCCGAGGTGGGCGTGTTCGTCGAGCCCGCGTCCGCGGCCGGCGTCGCCGGGCTGCTCGCGCGGGCCGAGCGGGGGCTGGTCCCGGCCGGGGCACGCGTCGTCGTGACCGTCACCGGGCACGGTCTGAAGGACCCGCAGTGGGCGCTGCGCACGGCTGACGGCGACGAGGTGCAGCCCGTGCGCGTCGCCGCGGACGTCGTGTCGATCGCCGACGCGCTCGGCCTGGGCTGACCGACGTGCGGCTGCGTGCGGCGCACGTCCGGGTCCGGGTCCCTGCGACCTCCGCCAACCTGGGGCCGGGCTTCGACGCCCTCGGCCTGGCCCTCGGCCTGCACGACGAGCTGGAGGTCCGGGCGCTCGGCGCACCCGGCGTCCGGGTCGAGGTGCACGGTGAGGGGGCCGGGGCGGTCCCCGAGGACGAGACGCACCTGGTGGTCCGTGCGCTGCGCGTCGCACTCGACCACGTGGGTGCCCCGCAGACAGGGCTGCACCTGGTCTGCCACAACCGGGTGCCGCACGGGCGAGGGCTCGGCTCGTCCGCCGCGGCGGTGGTCGCCGGCGTGCTCGCGGCCCGCGGCCTGGTCGCGGAGCCCGAGGCGCTGGACGACGACGTGGCCCTCGCGCTCGCGACCGAGCTCGAGGGGCACCCGGACAACGCGGCGCCGGCGCTGCTCGGCGGTCTGACCGTCGCGTGGACGGACGACGCGCCGGCCACCGGCACGTCGCCCGTGCACGCCGTCCGCCTCGCGGTGCACGAGGACCTCGCGCCGGTCGCGATCGTCCCGCCGGGGCACCTCTCGACGCACGCCGCACGCGGGGTCCTCCCCGCACAGGTGCCCCACGCGGACGCCGCGTGGCAGGCCGGACGCTCGGCCCTGCTCGTCGAGGCGCTCGGGCGGCGGCCCGACCTGCTGCTCCCGGCGACGGAGGACCGGCTGCACCAGGGGTACCGACGTCAGGTGATGCCCGCGTCGCTCGCGCTCGTCGACGCGCTGCGCGCCCGCGGCGTCGCCGCCGTGGTGTCCGGTGCGGGCCCGACGGTGCTCGCCCTGGCGCGCCGCGGGCCCGGTGCCGACGGCGCGACGGACGCGGACGCCGCGATCGCGGACGCGTTCGGGGGCGTGATGGCCGGCTGGCGCGTGACGCCGCTGGCCGTGGACGAGCAGGGTGCCTCGGTGACCTCCCTGCTCGACTGACGGCGGGGGCGCGGCACGCCCCCGACCTGCCCGGGTGAAGCCGTGGATCACGGCCGTGGCCGGGGTCCGCGGTGCTACGCTTTGTTCCGTTCCCCGGACCTCGTCCTCCGGCCCCCTGTGGATCCGTCAGTGATCCCGCGGGGACCTCATCGGTCCCCGGCTCTCCCCGACCACCTCTGGAACGCCGCCGGACGGCCACCCGAGTAGACGACGAGGGGAACACCCAGCCCGCGTGAGCAGACGTCGTCGTACGCGACGCGCGTGGCACCGCTCCGCCTGGTCACGTACGACCGGGCGCAGGCCCCTTCCGGGTGGACCGGGCGGGCCCCGACGAGGGGGAAGGATCCTTCGTGACAGACACCATCGACGCCGCCGGGACCACGACGGGCGGCTCGGGCTCCGGGAGCATCTCGACGATGCGTCTGCCGGAGCTCCAGGCGCTCGCGGCCCAGCTCGGCGTCAAGGGCACGAGCAAGATGCGCAAGGGTGACCTCGTGCAGGCGATCTCCGCCGCGCGGACGGGTGACCAGCCGTCGGCCCGCGAGCCGCGCACGACGACGCGTCGCGCGCCTGCCGCGGTCGAGGAGCGCACCGCGACGACCGCCCTCGCCGAGCCCCGCGCCGAGCGCGGTGCCGCGGCCACCGTCGAGCCCCCGGTCGAGCGCCCCGTGCGCACCCGGGAG
>JAEWEJ010000284.1 GCA_023389455.1 Actinomycetes bacterium
CAACCACAGCATATATCCATACCTATCTCCGTACAGTGCAGTCACCCTATAGCTATCAAAGAAAGGAGTAGCTCAGACTGACGAAGATCAAAGAAGGATAAGCGTTGTGTCTTTGTGACCACACTTATCACATTACATAACAAAATGCGGACCGCGTTAGTGATTTTTGCTGATTTTTCTTATATGTTTGATAAGCAATAGATGAAGTATTCCGCGTAACTGGGGCTTATCTACTTTTTACTACTTGATAATTAGGCTTATTGTTGAGGATAAAAGGATGTTAAAACAAAGCAGGCAAAAAACCATTCATTACAAAAGAGCCGCAATGAGTAATTGTGATTCTGACTTGCAAAGCATTTTGGAATCAATTATCTCTATCGATGGAACTGTTCCAAAGGTAGGTATGAGACGAGAGCAAATATCCCCATCTGCAAGCGATAGTGGATTTAGAGTCATAAACAGAAGCAATACATTCCAAACTATTCTATTTGGCCAATTAATTTTATTTGAGCAAGGGAAAAGTCAAGCATTAATGACTATTAGTGATGATGCGCCTTTTTATGATATAAACGCTATAACGTCTCAGCAAATCAAACTTGAGGCAGATAATGATATTTCTGACGAAGAAAAACAAAAGATAAAGCGTGAATTTATTGACTCAATTCTTTATTTTGGTGTTTTGCAAAACCATTTAATGATTGTACAATCAAGTTCCTTAAGAACCAAGGATCTAGAAACTCATTTAAATTGGCTTATACATAGCTTTGGCAATTCATTTTCAGATGATAGCATTTTAATACTTAAAGATAAGCCTACAGAAGAAACGATAAGAAAGCTCGAAAAAACTCCAGTTAAGAAAATAAACTTGGGAAGTGTACCAATCAAAAGTAAAAGCGATGACGGTGCAATTCAAATAAAACACGTAACAAACCCCAAGTCAGAAAAAGGTGTCCAAAAAGTTAGAAAGATGAAATTCCTTCCTGTTGGCCGCGGGGGAAGTATATTAAAAGCTGCATTCGGCGAACAATGGTTTAGTGATTTAAAACTTGAAGATTCTCTTGATGAAGCCAATCTTCAAGTTAATTTGGAAATAACCTATTTGCGTAAGACAAATGGCGACGGTCAATTATTGATGGACACACTTGCCACTTCAATTAGAAATATGGATGATGAAGATGTTGAGATTTTTCTTCAAGGTGGAGGCACCCTTAAAGGGAATGATCTAAGATTATCCGGAACTGTAAATGTACAATATAACAATGGACTAATCGATGAAAACCATTTATATTTACAAATGCATAAATGGTTGCACTCAAAGATAGGTGCAGGCGAAGTTAACGGTAAGTAATTTGGGAGGGCTAATAATGAACTTTAAGTTTTTTTTAATAAAGCTCACTTTAGCCTTCGCTTTTGGCTCAGCCTTATTCTTTTTTATCGCTAACAACATCCAGTTTAAAAACACCTCTACGCCTTGGATAATGCTTACGTTGCTTCTTATACCATCCGGATATTGTGTCCAGGCATTCTTCAAGCTTCCAGAGGCGGATGAACACCCATCACTTACTAACGATGAGTTAAGAAGATTAAGACCAATAATTAAAACAAAGAAAAATAGATTATCTCTACTTTTTTTCTACTATTTATTCTCTGCAACTACTGTGGCAGTTGGATTTTTTTCCGTTTCAACTAAAACACAAGCTTTTGAGTATGTATTTATCTTAACTGGTGGGTTGCTTATCTCTTCATTATATTCATTTGTGTTTATTAGAGATAATATGGATGAACTGCAAAGATTTAAAAGCATATTGATTCACAGATCTGATGCAGAAAAAAAGAAAAAAGAACTTTTAGAAAAAATATCCAAAAAGCCCGACTAGCGGGCTAAGAATTATTTTGCAGATAAACTATCCATTTCTAGCCTCACGTCTAGCGTCGCCAAGCATCCATCAATGAACCCTTCCGCCATCTGCATTTCAACTCTAATCAACTTTTCGTCTTTTTTCCGTGCCCGTGCAATGCTGCGTTTAGACATCCCGTACAAGTAATGTGCTACAAGTAATGAGTGCTCATATGGCTTCTTTTTCTGCAACCGGGCCAGGCAGCTTTCAATAATCAGTCCATCGTCATCAGTGCATGATGGTCTGGATTTGCCTGTAGGCGGTAGCAACCCCTTAAAGCCAGCCGCTATATGTGAGTAATCTACCCCGGAATTATCGCTCGCAGCCCAACCGCCCCATCGCTCCAATACCAACTGAATATCACGCATAAATATCTCCACTAATTACGCCAGCGCGCCAATGGCAAGCGCCCGGTCTAATGTCTTCAGCAGCAGCTCCGGCTGCGTGCCGTATTTGGCTTCAAAATCCCCTACATCCGCATGAAGTTCATCGTGGTGCGTTCTGCACAAAGGCAACACGAATAGATCATGGGCTTTGGTCCCCATTCCACCCTGACCGTATCCGATAAGGTGGTGGGGATCGTCTGCTGTTTTGCCGCAGCACGCGCACGGCTGCGATTTCACCCAGCGGGTGTACTTCTCGTTCTGCCAGCGGCGGCGCTTCGGTCTTAACATGAATGACTCCGGCGTCTCCGGGTCAACCTTCAGCGCCAGCACCTGCTTTACGGCCTCCTCAACGATGCTGGTGGCCGGTACCGCAGGCACAATGTCTGCTTCGCGTGTAACCGAATGAATAACCAGTTTCGGCATCTGCAACGCCTGACGAGCGACGGATTCCGGTATAACGTGTGCCAGCTTGTTGAATGTCAGCCACCAGCACAGCTCCGGAAGTGTCACCGCGTGGGAATCGTCGAACCCCAGCCCGCGCCGAACCACCGACAATACCCAAGCTACCAGGTTTGCCCGCGCAATACCCGCCAGTTCGTCAGTAAAATGCTCCCGCACTTTGTTGTCGCAGGACCAGCACAGCCGCAGAGCGCCGGGCTCATGCCGCATAGTCACCAGTTCGTGGTGGTGATAGCTGGTATGCGGATACTGGCAGCCTGATTCACGCAGCAGCCAGGCTTCCAGGCTCGCCAGTCCACCAGCCCGCAGTATCACTTCGGGATGTTCGAATACAGGCACCATAACCGGGTCTTCTGCCAGTGGCTGGCGCGCTGCTGGGATTTCACCAGTTGGCAGGTCAGCCAGGCGATCCGGTTCATTCTCCAGCAGGATGCGACCGCGACAGAAGTGCGGCAGCAGATCCTGCCCTGGTCGGAACATAACCACACCCAACTCACGTACAACCACAGGATTAAGCAGCGCCCTCATGCCACGCTCCCGACTGCTTTACGGAACTCCTTTTTCAGGCGTTTATTTCCGCATAAGTGGAGGTAACGAAGTGCCAGATCACGCGAAATAAAAACCTCTCCATACCGGCGGGTTACAGAATCAGGATGCGATAAGACATGCTGCTTAACTTCATCAAGATCCAAAAACTGCTCAACGCTCAGGGCGTTCATGGCACCTGATTTTTTGCCGGGTGCTTTGTGAACCGATGAGCAACCAAAAAGATTCGCTTTACGCTGGTTACTCATGATCACCACCTGCCGCCAGGGCTTTATCGTGGGTAAACTCACCGTTCCATGTTTGTTTCATGGGCAAGCATCCCTGAAGGTATTTTCGGTAAAGCCATACAGCGCCAGAACGAAGGAGTATCGGTTGAAAGCTTGTGAAGCTTACCGATTCATTTGGCATGATCTTGCTTGTTTTCTCTGTGAGGTATTTATCACGGGCATAGGATCGCACACGCCAGTGAGCGGTTTTGCCGTCGGGATTGTCATCGTACAGCCAGTTAGCTGACTTCAGCCATGCATTAACTTTGGAGGTGTTGACGCCATTCAGGCGCTTGCAGAACTGAACAGGCGTGAGGCCATCAATAAACAGATTTTCGAGTTGGTCGATGTATTCGGCCTGTTGGTGGGTAACAGCTTCGGCGCGCTGCCGTGCCTCAAACTCATCAGCCCAGGCGCGGGCGGCCTGCGCTGGATCGGAAAAGTTGGGGATTACCGGAACGCCCTGCGGTTCACGCTTCCGGAAATAATGCTCCTCCAGCTCCTCGTAAAAATCCCACGCCTGATCGGTCTCAAGCATTTTTGCATGGCGGGAGGCCCCCCGTTCAGTCCACAGAATGAGAACGGATGTATGTTTATTAACCGACTCGCTAAAAGATAGTCGGAACGATTTTAACTCGTCGCCCGTAACGCGGAAGTAGTGCTTGCCTTCAATGAAACGACTCTCGTTGCGAATATGATTCTGCTGAATTCTGATCGGTAAAGTGCCATAGCCAAGCGCCAGATGCTCGGTGGTAATTACTCGCTGGTTACGGTAGGTGATAGCCGGAACGGAAATGTTCGACTGATTTGCGGATACAGCAATAACGCTATCTTTGGGCGTAGCAAAGCCCATAACTTGGTTAGTCATATAGTCTCCACTGATTGTATTGCGAGAGGCCTGCACGCCCGCTTCGCTTGCACTTTTTGACATTACTGCCATATCGCTTTTCTTTCAACCCACAGCTGGACATATATCCATCCCCTGACTGAATGGCGTGATGGTTATCTCGACCTTGCCCTTCGATACCACTGGCCCCCACTCCACCAGCATGCGTTTTACCTGGCTGTCGTCCTCCCAGACACCCGCATGCGTAAGCGCGTCAAACAGCGCTTTGTTGTAGTTATCCAGATCACGGCGGCGCTGATCCGGAGGGAAAAGGATTATTGCGACCGCCGCGGGTGTGGTTGACGGTTTCGGCAGACGACGCAATTGCTCGATGA
>JAEWEJ010000369.1 GCA_023389455.1 Actinomycetes bacterium
GCCCACGCCAGGCCGCCGAGCCCCAGCCCCAGCAGGGCGGCCAGACCGACGAGCAGCAGCCGCCACGCGCCCTCGGCGCCGACGAGCCGGGCGTACGTCGCCCACCGGCGCGAGCCCGCGAGCGCTCCGACGAGCGCGGAGTGCACCGAGAACACGGCAGCCCCGACGCACACCGGCACCACCAGCGCGAGGTTCTCGGGCAGCACCACCCGCCCCCACAGCGGGGACGTGGCCGCGCACAGCAGCACCGTCACCGCTCCGACCCACCCGGCGACGCGGCGCACGCTGGGTGCGCCGGCCGGCGAGCCGTCGTCGCGAGCGGCGGCCACCGCGCGCGTCATCTCGACGGAGAACCCGCTGAGCAGGCCGAAGACCGTGAACAGGACCGACCACCACACCACGAAGACGGTGTTGTCGGCGAGGGTGAGGGTGTGGGCCGCGACCACCGTCGCGGCGTAGCCGCTGAGCGCCGAGATCCCCGTGGCGATCGCGATGCCCCGAGCGTCCCGGCCCCCCACGACGGCGGGGACGGCGTCGGTCATCCTGCTCCTCCCGGCGCCTGCTGCGCGCCGTCGGTCGGACACGCAGCATCGGAGTGTACGTTGTGCCGCATGTCGTCGCCGGCACCGCACCCCGTCCGCGGGGTCGTCGCCCTCGTCTCCTCGTACCACCCGGACGACCGGCTCGTGGCGGTCTGCGCTGCGCTGCGTGACCAGGTCGACCGGGTCGTGGTCGTCGACGACGGGACCGGGCCGGACGCCGACCCCACCCTCACGGCCTGCACGGACGCCGGCGCCGTGGTGGTGCGGCACCCGGAGAACCGCGGCATCGGTGCCGCCCTGTGCACGGCGGCGGCGCACGCCGACGGTCCGGACGGCCCGCCGGCGTGGTACCTCACGGTCGACCAGGACTCCGTGCTTCCGCCGGGCTACGTCGACGCCCTGCTGGCCGCGGCCGCAGGGGCACGCGCCGCCGGCCTCGACCCGGCGCTCGTCGGGCCCGAGCACGTCGAGGACGTGGGTCGACGCGTCGCAGGACAGCACGGCGACGTCCTGCTCGGGCTCGAGCCGCTGCAGTCGGGCCTGCTGGTCGCCACCGACCTGCCCCCGGCGGCGGGCGGCGGACCGGTCGACGCCGGGCTGTTCATCGACGGCGTCGACACCGAGCTCTGGCTGCGTGCCCGCACCGCCGGGCGCGCCGTCGTCGTCGCACCCGGGACCCGGATCGGGCACCGGCTGGGCACGACGACCGGCGCCGTGGGCGGCCGGGGGCCGCGGCTCGTGCACGCGGCGCCCTTCCGCTACTACTACATCACCCGCAACCGGGTGCACCTGCTCCGCCGCTACGGGCGGCGCGCGCCGGGGTGGGCGGTCACCGCCGTGCTCCGTGACCTTCGCCACCTCGCGGTCACCGGGCTGCTCGTCCCAGGGAGGGCGGCACGCGGCCGTGCGATCCTACGAGGGGCCGCCGACGGCCTCCGGGGGGTCGTCGGACCTGACCCGGCCCGCGCCACGACGCGGACACCCACACCACGACCGGAGCACGATGTCCCGCACGAGCACTGAGTCCGCCCCCGTGGTACCGGTCGGCACCGCGCACGACCGGGACCCCGCACCCGCACCCGCCGGTGGTGGGTGGCGGGCGGCGGTCCGCCGCCGCTGGCCGGTGCTCGGTCCGATCGCGGTCTACCTCGTGCTCGTGGTCATGGGCGTGACGCTGTCCTCCATCGGCATCGCCGACCTGCGCCAGGACCCCGCGCAGCCGCACGGCCACCAGCTCGGCCAGCCGCTCCCCCTGCGCAGCGACGAGTTCCTCACCTCGACCCCGCTCAACCTCGGCGTCACGGCCACGGGCTCGACCGACGACCTCAACCCGCTCACGGCACCGCACGGGTTCGCCTCGCTGCTGTCCTCCGGCCCCGCGTCGAGCGTCGTTCTGCACGACGCCACCCTGCTGCGGCTGGGCCCATGGCTGCCCGACGCGTCACTGCTCGCGGCCCGCTGGTGGCTGCCCGTCCTGCTCCTCCTGCTCGGGGCGCCCGCGTTCTTCCGGGAGATCACCGGGAACCGGTGGATCGGGTGGTTCGGGGCCGCGCTGATGCTCGCCTCCCCCGCGACCGCCTGGTGGTCCTTCGGCCCGGTGACGATGCTGGGCTACACGCTCGCCGGTGGTGCGGCCCTCATGCTCGCCGGGCGCCGGTGGGGCGAGGGACGTCGAGGTGTCGCCGTCGCCTTCGGGGTCGTCGCGGCGGTGCTGCTCGCGCGCACGCCCTTCCACTACCAGCCCTGGACGATCGTCGTGGTGCTGCCGCTGCTGGTCGCGGCCGTGGTGCAGACCGTCCGAGCAGCGGCACGGCTGCGGACCGGCCTGACGACCGTCGCCGCCGTCGGCGGCGGGGCGCTCGCGCTCGCCGGTGCCGTGTTCGCCGAGAACTGGGAGTCCTTCCAGGCGATCACCAGCACGCTGTACCCCGGGGCGCGCGTCGCCACCGGTGCGCAGCAGGCACTGCAGGAGATCTTCGGCGCCACGCTCCTCGGCTGGCAGGAGTACCTGCCGGTCGAGGGCACGAACAACTCGGAGATCTCCTCCTCGTTCGCGGTCGCCGCGCTGTGGGTGCTGGTCCTGGTGGCCACCCGCGCCGTGGTGTGGCGCCGGGTGAACCGCCCGGCGCTCCTCGTCCTCGGCGCCGGGACCGCCTTCTGGCTCGCCTGGTCGCTGTTCGACTGGGGCACGTTCGGCAGCCACCTGCCGCTCGCCAACCTGGTGCCGGCGGGGCGCGCGACCGACGTGCTCGGGTACCTGGCCGTGGCGCTGCTCTGCGTGGCGCTCCCCGCGGTGGTCGACAGGCCCGGCATCTGGCGCGCCCTGGCAGCAGGCACGGTCGTCGGCGGCATGGTCGTCGCGGCAGGCGTGTCGCTGCACCGCGACAACATGCCGACCCTGTCGGTCGGACGGATCCTGCTCGCGGCGGCGCTCACCGGCCTGTGCGTGGCGCTCGTGACCTGGCGGCCGCGGCACGTCGTGCCCTACCTCGTCACGGTGCTGCTCGCGGTGGGCCTCGTGTGGCGCGTCAACCCGGTCATCATGGGCCTGGGCGACCTGCGGGACAGCGCCACCGCGCAGCAGATGATGCGCGACGGCGCGTGGTTGCGCGAGCACGGGCAGGCATGGGCGTCGGACGACACCGCCGTCGACGCCCTCATGCTCGCCACGGGCGTCCCGTCGCTGTCGGGCCGTCAGCTCGCGGGCCCCGACCAGATCGCGTGGCGGAACATGGTGCCGGACTCCGACCCCAACGTGTGGAACCGCGGCGGGTCGTTCATCACCTTCACCTGGGACGACGACGCGCCCGTGACGGTGAGCAACCCGTCGGCCGACAAGATCAGCGTCCGTGGTCCGGCGTGCGAGATCGCCGACCGGATGCGCATGCTGACGTCGGTCGTGTCCTCGGAGCCCCTCGACGAGCCGTGCCTGGTCGAGGCAGGGACCTTCGAGTGGTCCGGCACCACCCACTGGAGGTACACGATCGACCTCCCGGATGAGGCAGACTAGGGCGCCATGCGCGGAATCATCTTGGCCGGCGGCTCGGGAACCCGGCTGCACCCCATCACGCTCGGCGTCAGCAAGCAGCTGGTCCCGGTCTACGACAAGCCGATGATCTACTACCCGCTGTCGACCCTGATCCTGGCGGGCATCCGCGACGTCCTGATCATCACCACGCCCCACGACTCCGAGCAGTTCCAGCGCCTGCTCGGGGACGGCTCGCAGTTCGGCATCTCGATCGAGTACACGGTGCAGGCCGAGCCGAACGGCCTCGCCCAGGCGTTCGTCCTCGGCGCGGACTTCGTCGGCAACGACGCCGCCGCGCTGGTGCTGGGCGACAACATCTTCTACGGCCCCGGCCTGGGCGAGCGGCTGCAGCGCTTCGCGACGATCGACGGCGGCGCCGTGTTCGCGTACCGCGTGGCCGACCCCACGTCGTACGGCGTCGTGGAGTTCGACGCGTCCGGGCGAGCGCTGTCGCTCGAGGAGAAGCCCGCGCAGCCCAAGAGCAGCTTCGCCGTGCCGGGCCTGTACTTCTACGACAACGACGTGATCGAGATCGCCCGGGACCTCAAACCCTCCGCACGCGGCGAGTACGAGATCACGGACGTGAACCGCGTGTACCTCGAGCAGGGACGCCTCCAGGTCGAGGTCCTGCCGCGCGGCACGGCCTGGCTCGACACCGGGACGTTCGACTCGCTCCTCGAGGCGTCCGACTACGTGCGGACGATCGAGCACCGGCAGGGCCTGAAGGTGGGCTCCCCGGAGGAGGTCGCCTGGCGGCGCGGGTTCCTGTCCGACGACGAGCTGCGCGAGCGCGCGGAGAAGCTCGTGAAGTCGGGCTACGGGACGTACCTGCTGGGCCTGCTCGGCGAGGGCCGGTGAACGCACCGGGCGACGACGTCCCCTTCAACGCCCCTTCCCGGGCGCTGACCGCCGAGCGGCCCGCGCTCCTGTCCGCGGTCGCCGACGTCATCGACTCGGGCTGGCTCGTCCACGGCCCGCGCCACGCGGAGCTCGAGAAGGCCCTGGCCCACCGGGTCGGGTCGACGTACGCACTCGGTGTCGCGAGCGGGACGGACGCGCTGGAGATCGCTCTGCGGGCGGTCGTGCCCGCCGGACGTCCGACGATCGTCACCGCCGCCAACTGCGGCGGGTACACCACCACAGCCGCGCGGCGTGGGGGGTTCACGGTCCGGTACGCCGACGTGTCCGCCGAGAGCCACCTGCTCGAGGCGCCCGACGTCGAGGCGGTGCTCGACGACACCGTGGGCGCCGTGGTCGTGACGCACCTGTACGGGCGGGCGGCCGACGTCGCGTCGATCCGCGCCGTGTGCGAGCCGCGCGGCATCGCCGTCGTCGAGGACTGCGCACAGGCGATCGGCGCGCAGACCCCGGTCGGGCCGGTCGGCTCGCTGGGCGACGCCGCGACGTTCTCCTTCTACCCGACGAAGAACCTCGGCGCGATCGGGGACGGCGGTGCGATCAGCACGTCGCGTGCCGAGGTCGCGGAGCGGGTCCGTGAGTTCCGGCAGTATGGCTGGCAGGGCAAATACACCATCGGCCGCAGCGGGGGCCGCAACTCCCGTCTCGACGAGGTGCAGGCGTCCGTCCTGCTCACGCGCCTCCCCCACCTCGCTGCGGGCAACGCCCGCCGGCGGGAGATCGTCGCCCGGTACGCCGGCGCGGCGTCCGGGCGCATCCGGGTCCTGCCCGCCGTGGGTGACGGCCACGTCGCCCACCTCGGTGTCGTGGAGACGGACGACCGCGAGGCGCTCCGCACCCACCTCGCCGCCGCGGGGATCCGCACCGACGTGCACTACCCCACGCCCGACCACCGACAGCCTGCACTGGCCGCCGAGCACGCCGCGGTGTCGCTCCCGGTGACCGAACGCCTGGCCGGACGCATCCTCTCGCTCCCCCTGTTCCCCGAGCTGCGCGACGACGAGGTCGACCGCGTGTGCACTGCGCTACGGACGTTCTGACATGACCACGAGCCCCCCACCCCTCTACTCCGTCGTCATCCCGGTGTACGGCAACGCGGCGACCCTGCCCGACGTCGTCGAACGCCTCGTCGACGTGGCAGAAGGTCTCGACGGCGGTCTCGAGGCCGTCTTCGTGGTGGACGGCTCCCCGGACGACTCCACGGCGGTCCTCGCGACCGTCCTGCCGTCCGCGCGCATCGCCGGCCAGGTGCTCGAGCACTCGCGCAACTTCGGCTCGTTCGCGGCGATCCGCACGGGGATCGCCGCCGCACGCGGCCAGTACGTGGGCGTGATGGCGGCCGACCTGCAGGAACCGCCCGAGCTCATGGCCGAGTTCTTCGCGGTGCTCCGCTCCGGCGCCGCCGACGTCGCCGTCGGACGCCGCGAGTCACGTGCGGACCCGGCGCTGAACTCGCTGATGTCCCGGGCGTTCTGGGGCCTGTACCGCCGGACGATCAACCGGGACATCCCCGCAGGCGGTGTGGACGTCTTCGGCTGCACGCGGGAGGTCGCGCACCAGATCCTCGCCCTCCGTGAGGCGCACTCGAGCCTCGTGGGGCTGCTGTACTGGGTGGGGTTCCGACGCCTGGAGGTGCCCTACGCCCGCGCGCCCCGCCCGGAGGGCCGGTCCGGCTGGACGTTCCACAAGCGCGTGCGCTACCTGCTCGACAGCGTCTTCTCCTTCACCGACATCCCGATCAGCGCGCTCACCACCGTGGGCTTCAGCGGCTCGGTCGCGACTGCCGTGGCCGGGCTCGCCGTCCTGGTGAGCTACCTCACCGGCCGCGTCACCGAGGTCGGCTACACACCGCTCATGCTGACGTCGCTCTTCTCCAGCTTCGTGCTGCTCTCGGGCCTCGGCGTCGTCGGCTCGTACGTGTGGCGCGCCTACGAGAACAGCAAGGCACGCCCGTACTCGATCGTGGCGTCGCACGCCGACTTCGCCGGCTCCCGCAGCGCGCTGCCCTCCGCGCGCGGGGCGTCGCACGCCGAGTCCGATGGCCCCCGCTGACGCTCCGCACAGCCTGACCGGATCCGCCTGGCGCTTCCTGCTCGCGGGCGGTGCCAACACCCTCGTCACGGCGACAGCGCTGACGCTCCTGTCCCTGGTGATCGACCCGCGGGTCGCGTACAGCGTGGTCTTCGCCCTCGGCATAGCACTGTCGACCGTGCTCGCGAACCGGTTTGTCTACGGCATTCGGATGAACTCCCGCACCGTGGCCGCGTACGTGGCGATGTACGTGGTTGTGTATCTGGTCGGGCTCGCGGCGCTGTCGGCGGCGCGCCACGCCGGGCTCCCGGAGGCAGCGAGCGGCCTCGTCGTCGTCGTGACGGCACCACTGACCTTCGTCGGCGGGCGCCTGCTCACCGCGTACCAGCACCGATCCCGCCATCACCACCGGAGTCCCACGTCATGACGTTCTTCGTCCACCCTCACGGCCTCTGCGAGTCGGACCAGGTCGGTGAGGGGACACGGGTCTGGGCGTTCGCGCACGTCCTGCCGGGGGCTCGGATCGGGATCGACTGCAACATCTGCGACCACGTGCTGGTCGAGAACGACGTCGTCGTGGGAGACCGCGTCACGGTCAAGTCCGGCGTCCAGCTGTGGGACGGCGTACGCCTGGCCGACGACGTCTTCGTGGGGCCGAACGTGACCTTCACGAACGACAGGTTCCCGCGGAGCAAGCAGTACCCCGACGAGTTCCTCCAGACGGTGGTCGCCGAGGGCGCCTCGATCGGTGGTGGCGCGGTGATCCTGCCCGGGGTGCACATCGGCCGCCGGGCGATGGTCGGTGCCGGATCGGTCGTCACGAAGGACGTTCCGGCCAACGCGGTGGTCGTCGGCAACCCGGCGCGGATCGTCAGTTACACCGACACGGCCGACGTCGAGACCGACGCGGTGGAGGTGGTCACCGAACCACGGGCGCTGGCCGGTGGCGCGCGGCTGCTGCCGGTGAGGGTCGCGAGCGACATGCGCGGCTCGCTCGCCGCGCTGGAGCTCTCGCGCGACCTGCCTTTCGTGCCCGCACGCTTCTTCACGGTGTTCGACGTCCCGTCCAAGGACGTCCGCGGGGAGCACGCGCACCGCAGGTGCGAGCAGGTGCTGATCTGCCTGCGGGGCAGCATCACCTGCATCGTCGACGACGGGCGCACACGTGAGCAGGTCCGGCTGGACCGGCCGGGCGTCGCGCTCCACATGCCGGCGATGACCTGGGGCACCCAGTACCACTACTCCCCGGACGCCGTTCTCGGGGTCTTCGCCTCGCTCCCGTACGACGCGGACGACTACATCCGGGAGTACGAGACTTTCCTCGCGTTGGCCGAGCGGTCGGCTCGCTCCGATGCGTGAGTCGCTCGACCGCGCGTCGCAGGGCCGAGACCTTCTTCGCGCGACCCTCACGAGGTCGCGATCGTGGGCCACCGGAGTCACGGCGCAGAGGGCGCTCATCGTCCTCGGAACGCTCGCGCTGCTGGAGCTCGCCGTCTTCTGGAGCTACTTCACGGGCGACGTCTCCCCTGCGCCGGACGACTTTATCGGCTCGTACAACAACGAGCCGCTCGCGTGGTGGCGCGACCTCGAGCTCGGAGACGCACCGGACTGGGTCCCGTACGCCTGGGGCGGGTACCCGGCCGCGGTCTCGATCCAGAACGGGTCCTGGTACATCCCGTTGGGTCTGGCCGCTCTGGTGTCCCCGTACTCGATCCACGCGGCCGCCGTCCTGCAGGCGCTGCACGTCGGCTTCGGCGCCCTCGGCATGTACGTCCTGGGACGCAACCAGAAGCTGAGCTTCAGCGCCTCCGTGTTCGGACTGGTCGCCTACTTCTTCGCGGTCGGCTTCTACGGCAACGCCCTGCACTCCGACATCGTCCGAGGTTTCGCGTGGGTGCCCTGGGTGCTGCTCTGCCTGACCCCCCGCTTCCCCTGGCGACGCTGGTGGAGCGTGCCGGTCGTGGCGCTCATCCTCTGGCAGATGCTCGTCTCCAGCTACCCCGGGCTGATCGTCGCCCTGGGGTACTGCGCGGTCGTCCTCGTCGCCGTCTACCAGCTCGGACTGCGCCCCCGCCTGACGCACTACCTGCTGCCGCTCGCCGCCTCCGGCATCGCGGCGTTGCTGCTCTCGGCACCGAAGTACTTCGCGGGCATCGCACTGCGCGGAGGGCTCGGCGTCGAGGCGACGGCACCCGACGAGTCGGTCTTCTCCCGGTCGATGCTCGGCACCGTGTTCTTCTCCTACGACCTGCCGGAACTGCCCAACGACCTCTCGATGCGCTCCTTCTTCGTGGTCGCACCGTGCCTGGTCCTGGCCGCGCTGAGCTGGCGCCACGCCAGGTCCGCCGCGCCTGCTCTCACCCTGGTCGGTACCGCCGTCGTCCTGGGGATGCCGTTCCTCCCCTGGTACGAGCAGCTGGCCGCGCTGCCCGGCATGTCGCTCAGCAGGTTCCGGATGTCCGACTTCCGCGCGCCGCTCGTCGCAGGGCTCGTGCTCCTGGCGATGATCGTCCTGTCGCGGGAGGTCGAGGCACGCGGTGGGCACGGCTCCGCCGCTCGCCGGGCCCTCACCGTCGTCACGCTCGCCGCAGTACCGGTCGCCGCCTTCGCCGCGTCCTTCACGGCCGACTACCAGGTGTCGCAGTGGGTCACGCCCTGGATGGTAGTCGTCGCCTCGTCGATGGTGGTCGGCGCCCTCGTACTGGGACCTGCACCCGGCCCACCGGGGCGATCGCAGGTCGCCGTCGCGATCATCGCCATCGCCGCGGTCTCTGGCGTCAACTGGGCGTTCTCCGTCACCCCGCCGTGGCGGTTCCCTCGTGCCGAGGTCGAGATGTCCACCTGGCAGGCCGAGTCGGACGAGCTCATCGGCCTCTACGAGGCGGACGACGGGCTCGTCCAGCGGCCCGCGCGCACGCCTCTGGACGACGCCGTCGCGCCGGCCACCGACGTCTACTGGAACTCCGCGTTCTACACGGGTGACGACGCCGTGGGCGGGTACGTGAACCTCAAGGGCTCGAGCGCGTTCCGCGCCGCGCTGAACGCCGTGACCGAACCGTCGACGTACTTCGCAGCCCGCTCGATCCTGGCCGCCCCGGGGACCGGCATCGCCGTGACGGGCCCCACCGCGCTGCCGGACCCTGACGACGTCGAGTCATGCGTCACGACGACGGAGTGCGGCCCCGGGCTCACCGTCAGGCCGGACGGCTACGAGGTCGGCCGGCTCACCTACGTCCTGTCGGCCGAGGCTCCGCGCACCGTCCTGTTCAACGAGTCGTACTACCCCGGCTGGCACGCCACGGCATGTGGCGGCGAGGGCTCCTGCCGTGAGCTCGACGTGACCCAAGGAGGTGCGGGACTGGTCCTGGTCGAGGTCCCGGCCGGCAGCTGGGACCTCGTCCTGGAGTACGAGACCCCCGGCAAGACCCGCGACCATGTGGCGTTCGCCGCCGGCGCGGCGCTCATCCTCGGTGTCGGGCTCCTGTCGCAGCGTCGGTCGCCGGGCTCGCGCCGCACGCGGCCGGCCGCGCCCGCACCGAGGACCTGAGCGTCGATTCGGCCGTCGGAACGACGCTCACCGCTGCGGACGGGCCGTGACCCTCGCCGCGCCCCACCGCGTCAGCGGCGCCGCACACGGACCGGGCCCGTTGACGACACGCCAGCTTCTGCCTCCCCCCGGCCGACCAGAGCCCGAGCGCAGGGCACCGGTCACCGTGCGCTGCCCCTGAGCGCGCGGGCGAGGCGCGACCGCAGGCGCCAGGTCCGCGAACCCGTGACCAGCGACAGCGCGTGCTCGGCCTCCGCCACCCGGGCCCGCAGGTCCGCAGTCTCGAGCCGCGTGGCCGCGGCCCGCTCCCGCAGGTCTCCGACCTCCGCGCGAAGCGCGGCGTTGGCCTGCCGGCTCGCCGCGAGCTCCTCCGCGGCGACGTCGAGCTCACCGCGGTGCCGGGCGACGAGCTGCTCGACGCGATCGTCAGCGTCCCGCACCAACTGCTCGTGCGCCGCGACGTACCCCAGGTGTCCCGTGACCAGCTCGCCGTGGTCCTTCTCCAGCGCGTGGAAGCGCTCGACGAGCTCCTCGTGCTCGCTGAGCACACGACGACAGGTGGCCTGCGCAGACGCGGCCTCGCGACGCCACATCCCGGCCTCACGCGCCGTGCGTCCGACCGCGCCCAGGAGGAGGCGCCCGGGCGGTACCGGTGCGCCGGCGGCGTCGCGCACGAGCGCGACGATCGCCGCCTCG
>JAEWEJ010000390.1 GCA_023389455.1 Actinomycetes bacterium
TGGCGCTGTCCGGGATGACGAGACCCGACGCGGTCGTCGTCTCGGCCTCGAGGGCCTTGACGACGATGCGGTCCTCGAGGGGCTTGATGGAGACCGACACAGCGGACCTCCCCTTCGCATGTGAGTAGTTCAGGCAGGGTCTGCGCCGCACCGTCGCCGCCGTCGTCGCGGGTGCCGGGGCCACCGGAGCGGTTGGCACCCTCCAGGGGAGAGTGCCAGTTCCTCACTCTAGGAACGCGTTAGCACTCGGTCAACCCGAGTGCCAGTACGTGGTCCCCTGCCGACCGCCCCGCAGGAGGTCCGGCACGCGACGGACCGGCCCCGGGTGGTGTCCGGCGGCCGCCGGCGTGGGAAGGTTGGCCCGTGGACGACGCCGGACTGGTCAAGCTCCTCAGTCCTGACGGCTGGGCGCTGCTGCAGGCGCTGCCGCCGTACGACGAGCGGCTCGCGATGCCGCTCGCGGAGCGGCTGCAGAAGGACGGGCTGGACCCGGCGCTCGTCGCCGCGGCCCTGACCCAGTCCCGGCTGCGGGCCAAGGCGCGCGGCAAGCTGGGCGAGTTCGCCGACGGCATGCTGTTCACGGTCGCGGGCCTGGAGCAGGCGACCCGCCTCGAGGTGGCTGCGCACCACGCGCGCCGCTACCTGGACGCGGGCTGCACGCGTGTCGCGGACCTCACCTGCGGGCTGGGCGCCGACGCGCTCGCCCTCGCCGGCGTCGGCCTGCGCGTCCTGGCGACGGACGTCGACGAGACGACGGCCGCCCTGGCCACCGTCAACCTCCGCGCCTTCCCCGAGGTCGAGGTGCGGATGGGCGACGGCCTCGCGGTCGACCTGGTGGCCGAGGGCGTCGACGGCGTCTACGCCGACCCGGCCCGACGCACGGGCACGGGACGGCGCGTCTTCGACCCCCGCGCCTACTCCCCGCCGCTCGACGAGGTCCTCGCGGTGCGCGACACGGTCCCGGCCCTCGGCCTCAAGCTCGGCCCCGGTCTGGCCCACCGCGACCTGCCCGTGGACGCCGAGGCCCAGTGGGTGTCGGCCGACGGCGAGGTCGTGGAGCTCGGGTTGTGGTTCGGCCCCCTCGCGCCGGACGGGCCCGGCCGCTCGGCGCTCGTGCTGCGCGACGGCGCGGCGCACGCGCTGCGCGCCGACCCCGACGGCGACGACGACGCACCGCCCGTCGGCCCGGTCGGGGGCTACCTGTACGAGCCGGACGGCGCCGTCATCCGCGCCGGCCTGGTCGGCACGGTGGCGCACCGCGTGCGCGGACGGCTGATCGACCCCACCATCGCCTACGTGACCTCCGACGCCCTGGCCGACCGCGCCGCGTGGTACCCGCTGGCCACCGCCTACCGCGTCCTGGACGACCTGCCGTTCGGTCTCAAGCGGCTGCGCACCTACCTGCGCGAGCGGGGTGTCGGCCGGCTGACCATCAAGAAGCGCGGCACGGCCGTGGTCCCCGAGACGCTGCGGCGCCAGCTCGACCTGCGCGGCGGTGCCGAGGGCACGATCGTGCTGACCCGCGTCGCCGGGCAGCAGCGCGTGCTCGTCGTGGAGCCCGTCTGATGGCGGCCCCGGTCACGCTGCCCTTCGCGCAGTCGGAGCGCTCGACGGTCGGGATCGAGTGGGAGGTGGCGCTGGTCGACGCCGACTCCGGCGACCTGCGTCAGGCGGCACAGGCGATCTTCGACGCCGTCCGGCCCGCGGACGGCACGGACCACCCGCACATCACCCCCGAGCTGCTGCTGAACACGGTCGAGGTGTCGTCCGGCAAGTGCCGCACGGTCGGGGAGGCCGGCGCCGACCTGCAGCGGGCGCTGGACGAGGTCGCCGCGGCGGCCCGCCCCCTGCGCATCGACCTCATGGGTGCCGGCACGCACCCGTTCGCCAGCTGGGCGACGCAGCGTGTCACCGACAAGCAGCGGTACGCGACGTTGATCGACCGCACCCAGTGGTGGGGCCGGCAGATGCTCATCTACGGCGTGCACGTCCACGTGGGCATCGAGGACCGCGACAAGGTCCTGCCGCTGACCCGCGCCATGCTCACGGTCTTCCCGCACATCCAGTCGCTGTCCGCGTCGTCGCCGTTCTGGGGCGGCAAGGACACGGGCTACGCGTCGAACCGCGCGCTGCTCTTCCAGCAGCTGCCGACCGCGGGCCTGCCGCCGCAGCTCGAGAGCTGGGCACAGCTCGAGCAGTACGTGGGCGACATGCGGCACACGGGCGTCATCGAGCAGGTGGACGAGGTGCGGTGGGACATCCGCCCGTCGCCCCGGTTCGGGACGCTGGAGATGCGGATCGCCGACGGCGCCGCGAACCTCCTCGAGGTGACGGCCATCAGCGCCTTCACGCACTGCCTGGTCGAGCACTTCTCGTCGATGATCGACGCGGGTGAGCCGCTGCCGACGCTCCCGCCGTGGTTCGCGCAGGAGAACAAGTGGCGCTCGGCCCGGTACGGCATGGACGCGATCGTCATCACGAGCGCCGCCGGCGACGAGGAGCTCGTCACGGAGTCGGTGGGCCGGTGGCTCGTCGACCTCGCGCCCGTCGCGGAGCGCCTGGGCTGCGTGCAGGAGCTGGAGCAGGTCCGCACGATCCTGCGCCGTGGTGCGTCGTACCAGCGGCAGCGCGCGGTGGCCCGGCGTCATGCCGGCGAGCTCGAGCCGGTCGTCCGGTCGCTCGTGGCCGAGCTCGCCGCGGGGCGCCCCCTCTAGACCGGCGAGGGCCCGGCAGCTGACGGGACGGGCGCTCAGCCCTCCTCCGACGGAACGTCCTCCCATCGCCACGTCATGAGGGCGTCGTCGAGCACCGCGATGACGCCCCTCTCCTCCGGCAGGGAGGTCAGGATCCACCGCCACGCGCGACCCTCCCTGTCGAGGCGCGCCTCGGTGCGGACCGCACCACCGAACCAGCTCGTCCGTGTGAGGAAGGTGCCGGCGGGGGTCACGCGCTCGCGCACCGGCCCGGTGGGCTCCACGCGCGGCCCCCACGCGGAGCGCGCCGGGTGCTCCAGCGCGGTGCGCGCGTCGTGCGCGTCGAGGGGCGCGCTCGTGACGACGAGCGTCGCCGTCGTCGTGAGCCGCACGTACGCCGCCGTCCAGGCAC
>JAEWEJ010000419.1 GCA_023389455.1 Actinomycetes bacterium
CCTCCTGCGCGTGCGGCACGACCTGCGGGTCGCCGGGTGCCAGACGGTCGGCGTCGGCCAGGTCGGACGTGATCGAGCGGATGCCGGCGTCCAGCCGGGCGCCGGCCGCCGCGAGCTCCGTCTCGGCCGAGTCGACGGCGTCGAGCAGCGTCGTGGCCTGGGACAGCGCCTCCTCCGCGGCACGCGCGAACCCGACGGCCCCGGCCCGGTCGCCGGCCGCCGAGCGGTCCCGGCCCTGGGCGAGCGCGGTCTCGGCGTCGTCCAGCAGGCGGGCAGCCTGCTCCGCGTTGCCCGCCACCGACCCGAGGGTGTCGGGGGAGTGGCGCGCGGACAGGGCCGTGACGGTGGCCCGGGCCGGCTCCACCCGACCGCGCAGCCGCTGCACCTCACGCTCGTGCGCCGCGAGGGCGTCGTCGACACGGGCCTCGATCGCGCGCAGCCGGTCGAACGCCTCCTTCTGCTCGTCGATCCGCTGCTCCACCTGGCCGCAGAGCCGCAGGATCTGCGCGGAGGTCGCGCGCACCTGCTCCTCGGTGTCGGGGACGTCGTCGTCGAGGGTCTGCCGCAGCCGGAACGCCTCCGTCAGGGTCTGCTTGCCCTGGGCCAGGACGGTCTCGAACTCGCGGGTCTGCTCCTCGCCGAACTGCGCCTGGGCGAAGCCCAGCTCCTCCTCCGAGGAACGCAGGGCGTCGTCGAGCGCGACGAGGGCGGAGGCGGAGCGTCGGTCGAGCTCGGCCGTGGGCAGCGCGGCGTACTCGTCCGCGGTGCCCGCCACGCGCGTCGCTCCGGCGGTGTCCCGCATCACGCCGGCCGGCTGCGGCGTGCGCCGCCGCAGGAACGTGAACAGCAGGACCGCGCCGATGGCGACGAGCCCGAGGAGCAGCACGACGGTGAAGCCGCCGCCCGACGAGCCGCTCGAGCTCGAGCCGACCGGTTCGCCGTTGGCCGCCTCCACCAGGCCGGACGCCGCGGTGGTCGCCGCGCCGTCCCAGTCCTCGCCCGACAGCTCGGCGCCGACGTCGGACGCGATCCGCTCCAGCTGCGAGCCCGTGAGGCTGCCGAGCCTCTCCGGTGCCAGCGTGTACTGGCGGTCGTCGACGGCGACGGCGAGGACGGCGTCCGACGAGCCGAGGCCCGACGCCTCCGCGGTGCGCTCCACCCACGTCTCGGCGGACAGCCCGTCGAACGTGTCGACGTACACGACCGTCAGCCGGTACGGGGTCTCGCTGCGGACCTCGTCGACGGCGGCCTGCACGGCGGGCACGTCGTCGAGGACCCCCGCCGGGTCCACGACGGTCTGACCGCGCAGGTCGAACGGCGCCTCCGCGGCGGCGGCGGCCGCGCCGGCGACGACGACGACCGCACCGACGGCGACAGCGGTGAACGGGCGGAGGGCACGACGGGCCAGGTGCACGTCTCGATCCTTTCTCAGGCCTGCACCTGTGGCAACGCGCCCGCACCCGTGCCGGTTCCGCCGGCGCGGGTGCAGCGGTGTCAGGTGCGGCCGAGGCCCGCCCGGTGGAGGTCCCGCAGCACCCCCAGCTCCCCGCCGTGGTGCATCGTCTCGCGGTGGAGGTGCAGCGCGAGCGCCGCCAGCGGCTGGTCGGCGAAGAACTCGCCGCCCCGGGGACCCATCGGCCGGGACAGGGCGTCGTCGTCCTGCGCGGCGAGGCCGTCGTGCCACGCCCGGTACGACCGTTCGAGCAGGTCCAGCGCCTCGTCGGCCGTCGCCGGCAGCGCCGCAGGCCGCAGGCGGGCGTCGAACATGTCCGCGTCGTCGGGGACGTCGTCGCCGAAGAAGGCCCGCGCGCGCGTGCCGAGGACGTCGACCGCGACGTGCGCCAGGCGCCACGCGATCGTCGTCACCGGTGGCGGCTCGGGAGGTGTGCCGTCGAGACCGTCCGCCTGCCAGGTGCCGTCACCGGCCGGACGCACCGACCAGCAGCCGGGCACGGGCTCCCACAGGTACTCGCCGTCCGTCAGCCCCTGCAGCCGCGGCCACAGGTGCGCGTCCCAGTAGAACTCGATCTGGTCGAGCAGCAACGGTCCCCAGCGCACGGCGGCCTCCTCGCGTCGTCCCGGACCGGTCTACCACCGGCCTGTGACACCCGCAGCGCGCTCCCGGGCGCGGTCCGCCGTCGTCCGCGGGGCCGCCCGGGACGACGGCGGTGGTGCCGTGCGGCCTCAGCGCACGTCGACGTACCGGTGCCAGGACTGCGTCACGTACGACGTGGTGAACCCGAGCGACAGGTACAGGTCGGCCGCGCCCGTGGGGGAGTCGGCGTCGACCTCCAGGGCGACCCGCTCCCGCCCGCGCTCGGCCGCGTCCGTGACGACCGCGTCCAGCAGGGAGCGCGCCACGCCCCGCCCGCGGGCCGTGCGCAGCACCCCCAGGTACTCGACGTAGCTGCCCACGGGGCGCCCCTGGTCGTCCAGCGACTCGCTCGCCACGAGCACCCCGACCGGCTGGGGTGCGCCGGCGTCGACGAGCTCGGCGATCCACCAGTGGTCCCACCGGTGGCCGGGGTCCGACCGCAACCGCGCGAGGAACTCGTCGAACGTCTCCTCGTGGTGGTTGAAGTGGTCGGCGAACGCCTCCTCCAGCACGTCGTGCGAGGCGACGAGGTCCCGCTCGTCCGGTGCCCCGTCGGCAGAACGCGCCAGCCGCCGGACGACGACACCCGGCCGCGTCGGGCGCGTGCCCAGGTCGTCGTCGCCCACCGGGCGCCGCATCTGCCACCAGGTGCGCACCCGCGCGTAGCCCGCCGCGGCGAGCCGACGCTGCTGGCGGCCGTCCGCGTCGAAGGCGCCGCTGTCCAGCTGCGTACGGGCCAGGCCCCGGGCCCGCGCCAACGCGCCCCCGGCGTCCTGCGCCCACGCGAAGAG
>JAEWEJ010000431.1 GCA_023389455.1 Actinomycetes bacterium
GTGCCGGGGCGCGACCGGCGCCACCCGCCGGTAGGCCTCGCCGGGCGCGGGCCGCGGGTCCGGGTCCCCGGCGTTGGGCCACATCGCGCACGCCCGCTCGGCCTGCGCGGTGATGGTGAGCGAGGGATTGACGCCGAGGTTCGCGGAGATCGTCGACCCGTCGACGACGTGCAGCCCGGGGTACCCGAACACGCGGTGGTACGCGTCCACGACGCCCGTGGACGCGTCGGCCCCGATGGTGCAGCCACCGAGGAAGTGCGCCGTCATGGGGACGTCCGCGACCTCGCCGAGCGTGCTCATCGGGATGCCGTCGAGGTGGTGCGCCATGCGCCGGTAGGCGGCGTTCGCCTGCGGCAGCCAGGTCGGGTTCGGCTCCCCGTCGCCGCGTGCGGAGGTCAGACGCCAGCTGCCGGTCCACGTGCGGCGCGGCCGGACCGTGAGCGACGCGCCCCCCGTCTGCATGACCAGCCCGATCACCGACCGGTCGGACCACGTCCGCAGCCCGCTGAGCACCGCGACCGCGTGCGACGGGTGCCGCACCACCTGCCCCAGCCAGCGCACCCAGCGCGGCACGCGCCCGCCGCCGTCGGTCAGCACCGTGCCCAGCAGCGCCATGAGGTTCGACCCGTGCCCGTACCGGACGGGCTCGAGGTGCGTGCGCGCGTCGAGCCACACCGACGACGTGATCGCCACGCCGCTGTTGACGCGCGGGCCGGGCCTGCGCGCGCGGCGGGCCGCGCCGCCGAGGGCCTCGGAGTTGGTCCGCGTCAGGTGCCCGAGCCGGTCGGACAGCAGCGGCAGCGTGCCGTCGGCCTTGAGGCGGTGCAGCAGCTCCTGGCTGCCCCAGGCCCCGGCCGCGACGACGACCTGGTCGCAGGTCAGCGTCGTGCGCGGCCGCCGTCGACCGGTCGGGACGGTGACGACGTCCCACCGCCCGTCGGGCCGGGGGACCAGCGAGGCGACCGTGGTGTCGGGGACGATCCGCGCGCCGGCCCGCTCGGCGAGCCACAGGTAGTTCGTCTCCAGGGTGTTCTTCGCCCCGTGCCGGCAGCCGGTCATGCACTCGCCGCACTCCAGGCAGCCGCGGCGCTCCGGCCCCGCGCCACCGAAGAACGGGTCGGGCACGGGCTCGCCGGGCGTGCCGAAGACGACCCCCACGGGCGCGAGCCGGAACGAGTCCGCGACGCCGAGGTCGTGGGCGACGGCGCGCACCACCTCGTCCGCGGGCGTGACGGTCGGGTTCTCGACGACCCCGAGCATGCGCCGCGCCTGGTCGTAGTGGGGTGCGAGCTCCTCGCGCCAGTCCGTGAGCGCGGCCCACTGCGGGTCGCGGTAGAAGCCGTCGGACTCCGGCTGGTAGAGCGTGTTGGCGTAGACGAGGGATCCGCCGCCGACCCCGGCGCCGGCCAGCAGGACCACGTCGGGCAGCACGTGGATGCGCTGGATGCCGCGGCAGCCCAGGCGCGGCGCCCACAGGAACCGGCGCACGTCCCACGACGTGCGCGGCAGCGTCGCGGGCGTGAAGCGCCGCCCGGCCTCGAGCACCGTGACGCGGTAGCCCTTCTCCGACAGCCGCAGCGCCGCGACCGACCCGCCGAAGCCCGAGCCCACGACGACGACGTGCGGGGCGGGGCTCGTCATCGGGCACCTCCGGCGTCGTCGCGGAACGGGCCGCGATGGTCGCACGACGGCAGCCTGCCCGGGTAGCACCCCGCCGCGGCCGACGTGCGCGCCGCTTCGCGTGTGCGCCGGTGCAACCGGTCCTGCGTCAGTGCGCGGGGTCGCCCTCGCCGAGCAGCTCGTGGACGACGACCGCGGTCCACCACCGCTCGACCTCGTCCGGGCTCCAGCCGCGGGGGCCGGTCAGGTCGGTCCAGGCGTCGAGGGTGCAGACGGCGGCGTAGCGGTCGACGGCGCCCTGCGGGTCGACGCCCGCGCGCAGGGTCCCGGGCGGCCACGACGCGATGACGGTGAGGCGCGCGTGGTCCCCCCGCCGGACGCCCTCGTGGGCGAGCGCGGCGAGCTCCGGCTCGCCTGCGGCGGCCTCCCGCAGCGTGCGCAGCAGGTCGCCGGAGCGCTCGTAGAGCCGGCGGTCGAAGCCCACCGAGATCGCCAGCTGGCGCGCGGGGTCGTCCTCGGCCGCTGCCAGCTCCGCGGTGACGCGCCGCGGGTCGGCGGCCAGGTCGGCCGCGTCCATCAGGGCGGTGGCCAGGCCCTTCTTGTTGCCGTACACGGCGTAGACGGTGGGCACCGAGACACCGGCGGCGGCGGCGACGTCGCGCACGGTCGTCCCCGCCCAGCCGCGCTCGACGAAGGCCTGACGCGCGGCGGCGGCGATCCGGGCGCGGGTGTCGTCGGCCTGCGCCGTGCGCAGCAGCGACTCGTAGCGCCGCGGCGTGCGGGCGTCCGGCATCTTGTCCTCCCGGGTTGAACGTGCTTCTATTGAATATAGCCTAGTTCAGGAGGCGCCATGAACGGCACGGCCCGGGCGAGCGGCGTGGCGGGCCTCGGGTTCGTCACCCTCCTCGTCGTCGCGAACCTCGTGCTCATCTCGGCGGGCATCCCGCTGCCCACCGACGACCCCCCGCTGGGTGCGGTGGCCGAGACGTACGCGCAGCAGGGCGCCGCGCTGCGGGCCGCCTCGGCGCTCATGCCCGCAGCCTGGCTGCTCGCGACCGTCTTCGCCGCCGGGCTCGCCGTCAGCGCGTGGGACCCGGCCTCGTCCTCCCGGCGCACGTGGGCGCTCGTCGGCCTGGCCGGCGTCGTCCTGCAGTGCGCCGTGTTCACCGGAGCCGAGGCCGCACGGCTGGCGCTGGGGGCCGCCGCGACCGACGGACCCGCGGCGGTGGCCGGGCTCTGGGGCCTGCACCGCGCACTGTTCGGCTACAACCAGGTGTTCCTCGCGACCGCGCTGCTCGGCTTCTCCCTGAGCGTGCCCGTGGCCCGCTGGCACGCCGCGCTCGGGCTCACGGGGGCGGCGCTGCTGCTCGTCTCCGGCAGCCTCGCGCCGTACGGCGTCGGGCAGGCCCACCCGCTGGCCGCCGTCGGGCTCGTCGGCTGGCTGCTGTGGCTCGCCTGGATCACCGTCGCCGGGGTCCGGCTGCTGCGCACCCCTCGTGGCACGCGCACCCGTGACGACGTCGGCGCAGCCGCACGACCCGCCTGAGTTCTCCGCCTGAGCCCTGCGCTGCCGTACCCCGGCGGCGCACCGGCGCCCGAGCGCCTGCCCGAGCGCCCCGCCGACCGTCGGCCGTCCCGGCCGGCGGCGACCGAGAGGACCCGACCATGACCACCACCACGCTGCTCGGCTACGAGCTCGGCACCGGCCGCCTCGTCCCCACCCTCGCCGCCCTGCTGGGCGCGATCGCCGTCGTCGCCGGCGTCCAGGCGGTGTCCCGTCGGCGTCGCGCCCGGCCGGGTGCCCGTGGGCGGGCTGCCGCCGCCGTCGTGACCGGCCTGGCCGGCGGGTTGATCGGCGGCGTCCACGCCGCGCAGGCCGCGGGCGGCGTCGGCACCGGCAACGGTCTGGCGGCGGCCGTCGTGGCCGTGGCGCTCGGCGCGGCCGCGATCCTCCTCGGCGGCGTCACGCTGGTGCGCTCGCGGGCAGCGGCCGCACCGCGGTCGGTCGCCCCGGCGGACCGTGTACGCCGCTGAGCGCGTCCACCCGCGTGCCGACGTGCGTCCCGCCCGTCGGCACGCGAGGCTCGGACGCACCCGCCGTCCCCGTCCCGAGGAGCACCGTTGCTGCGAGCCGAGCAGGTCACCGACGCCGTCACCTACCACGGGGAGGGCCCCTGCTGGTCTCCCACCTGGGGCGGGCTGCGCTGGGTCGACATGCTCGCCGGCGACCTGCTCACGCTGCGCGACGACGGCACCGTCGACCGTCTGCACGTGGGCGAGGTCGCCGCGTTCGTGCGGCCCCGCAGCCGCGGCGGGTACGTCGTGGGGCTCGAGCGCGGCATCGGCCTGGCGGACTCGCCGGACGGCCTGCCCGTCCCGCAGCCCGAGCTCTGGGCGGACACCGGGGTCCGGATGAACGAGGCCGGCTGCGACCCGTGGGGCGTGCTGTACGCGGGCTCGATGGCGTACGACGCGCGCCCGGGCGGCGCGACGCTGTACCGGATCACCCCGGCCGGCGACGTCGAGGTGGTCCTGGACGACGTCACCATCTCCAACGGCATCGACTTCTCGCCCGACGGCACCCGCGCCTACTACGACGACACCGCGACCGGGCGCACCGACGTCTTCGACGTGGTCGACGGGCGCCTGGCGCACCGGCGCCCGTTCGTCTCCGGCACCGACGAGAGCCCCGACGGCCTCGTCGTGGACTCCGTGGGCAACGTGTGGGTCGCGCTCAACGGCGCCGGCCGCGTGCGCTGCGTCTCCCCGCAGGGGCAGACGCTGGCGGAGGTCGAGCTGCCCGTGCGGCTCGTCACGGCGTGCACGCTGGGCGGGCCGGAGCTGCGCGACCTGTACGTCACCACGTCGCGGGAGCACCTCGAGGACCCGGAGCCGGAGGCGGGCGCCCTCTTCCGGGTCCGCGTCGACGTCCCCGGCCGTCCGGTGCTGCCCTTCGGCGGCTGACCGCCGCCACCGCCCGCCCTCACCTGCCAGCGCGGTGACCGTCCACGGGCTCGTCGCGCACGCGGACGTCGAGGTCGACGGACCGTCCGTGGCGACCCGGACGGTGAGCGCGCTGGGCGGGCGTCCCCGACCGGCGACGCCGTACCCGAACGCCTACCGGCGGTAGGTGGGCGGGGCGAGGCGCAGCGGCCCCGGGTTGAGCAGCACCCAGGCGACCGCCAGCTCGGCGAGGCGCGCGGACCCGCCCGAGCCGTCGCGGACCAGGGCGTCGACCAGGGACCGCACCTCGGCCAGGTCCGCGTCCGGCAGCGGCGTGCCCGTCGCCACGTGCCCGGCGAGCGCGCGGGCCATCTCACGGAAGTCCTCGTCCCAGTTGGCGCCGCCGTTGCCCTCGAGCTCGTGCGCGATCCGACCGCTGATGCGCACCACCTCGCCCTGCACCGTCGCCGCCGCGCCGGAGCCCGGCACCAGCAGGTCCCAGAGCTCGGCGTGCTGGTCCTGCCACCGGTCCGCCGTCACGGCGATCGGCGCGCTCCCGTCGTGCAGCTCGCGGCGTGCCACGGGCGTGACGCCGAAGAGCCGGTACAGCGCGTCGAGCGCCGCGCTCGCGGGCACCACGAGCGTGGCCGCGACCCGGTCCCGGTGGACCTCGAACCGCCGGCCGATCTCCTCGACGTACATCGGCATCGCGGGGGTGCGGCGGGCGCCCGCGTCGAGCAGCAGCCGCGCGAGCCTCGCCATGTGGGGCAGGTCCGTGTTCTCGCACGACCGCAGGGCGAGCTCGAGCGGCGTCATGCCCTCGCCGTCCGTGGCGTCGACGTCGGCGCCGTGCGCGAGGAGCACGGCGGCGTGCTCGACGTGCATCACCGACGCGGCGGCGTGCAGCGGGGTGCCGACCGAGGGCGCGGACGCGTGCACGTCGGCCCCGAGCTCGAGCAGGACGTCCACCCCCGAGCGGCGGCTGCGGGCCCGGGTGTGCAGGGGCGTGGCGCCGTACGCGTCGGTCGCCTGCACGTCCGCACCCCGCGCGACGAGCCAGCGCGCCAGCGCGTCGGGGCAGTCCTCGAACGCGAGGGCGGTCTGGCGGGCGCTGCCCCCGCGGGCGTCGAGCAGGCGCTCGTCGTACACCGCCTGCAGGGCAGCCAGGTCACCCGCGACCAGGAGGTCGGCGAAGTTCTCGGGCAGGCGGTCCTTGTCTCGAGCCAACGTCTCCTCCTCGGCTCCCGGGCGAGGACGAGCCGGGGTCCCCGGCCCAGGTCTCGCGTGTTCGGCGTCCGACGATAGCGCCGCCCGCAGGCGTCCCGCACGGACCGAGGACCAGGGTCCCGGCCGCGCCCCCGGGTCGCCACCAGTCGCTCGCAGTTCTACCTCGACGTCGCGTCGGGGCCGTTCCACGGGTACAACCGGCCGGGTGCCGTGGCCTCGCAGGGCGTCGTCCAGAACTGGTGGCGGCAGGGCATGGCCGGCAGCGCGCTGGCGCACCACGAAGGCGTCAAGGCCTTCTCGGAGACTTCACCGAGGACCTCCAGGCCATCGACGTGCCGACCCTCGTCATGCACGGCGACGACGACCAGGTGGTGCCGATCGCCGACGCCGCCCTGCTGTCGGCGCCGCTGCTCGAGAAGGGCACCCTGAAGGTCTACCCCGGCCTGCCGCACGGCATGGCGACCGTGAACGCGGACGTCATCAACGCCGACCTGCTGGAGTTCGTGCGCTCGTGAGGGGGCGGGTGCGGCCCGCCCGGCTCAGCAGGTGGCCAGCAGCATCGGCACCAGCAGCGCGTTCAGGTCGTACAGCGCCGCCGGGTCGGCCGACAGGTTGCGTCCCGTCACGCCGAGCGCGAGCGAGCGCGTCCCGTCGGGCGAGCTCAGCAGGACGCTGAGCGTGCCGAACGTCGCCCCGTCGTGCCCGTACAGGTACGACGGGGCCTCCGGCGGCGCGCACGGGTCCGGGACGCGGTACACGCCGAGCCCGTACTCCAGCGGCTCGGCGCTGCGCGGCGCCGTCATGTCGGCGACGGTGGCGGGCTGCACGAGGCGGCCGGTGAGCAGGGCGTCGGTGAAGGAGAGCAGGTCCGCGGTCGTGCTCGTCGCCGCACCCGCGGCGCGGAAGACGTCCGGGTCGACGTGGGCGAGCGAGCGCCAGCCGGTGCCCGGCTCCCCGGTGTAGGCGGCCTCGACGAGCAGCGGACCGCGCTCCTGCGGCTCGTCGGGAAGATCGCTGTGGCGCATGCCCGCCGGCCGGAAGACGCCGCGACGCAGCAGGTCCGCCAGGTCCCGCCCGGTCGCCTCCTGGAGCATCATGCCGAGGACGACGTACCCGGCGTTCGAGTACGAGAACGCCGTCCCGGGCGGGAAGTGCCAGGGCACCGACAGCGCCGCGGCGACGTGGTCGGCGTCGGTGTAGTCCTCACCCATCGCGGCGACCAGCTCGTCCCAGGACGACAGGTCGTCCATCCGTGACGCGAGCAGCTCGAGCGAGCCGGTCGGCATGCCCGACCGGTGGCTGAGCAGGTGCTCGATCGTCACCTCCGGGTGCTCCGGGAGCAGGCCGGGGAGCACGTCCTCGACGCGCGTGCCGAGGGTCCAGGTGCCGCCCTCGACCTGCTGCATGACGAGCGTGGCGACCATCGGCTTGGTGATGCTCGCGACGCGGAAGCGGTCGGTGGCGTGCGCGGGCGGGCGGTGGCCCTGCCGGCGCACGCCCTCGGCACCCGACCAGCGCAGGTCCGGTGACTCGACGCGGGCGGTGGCCGCCACCGCGCCGTCGGCCACCGTGGCGCGCAGCGCGTCGTCCAGCGCGCGCCG
>JAEWEJ010000434.1 GCA_023389455.1 Actinomycetes bacterium
AGTCTTGGGTGAGGCAGAACCGCGGAGTGACAGCAGATACCAGATTGAACGCATCTGCCTGGAGTTGTTTGGTGAACTGGCAAAGTGCCGCGTGACTTTCGAGCCTGTCCAAGATGTGGATTCGCCATCTCAGGCCCAGGTCGATCAGGTTGCGAAGCCGACCGCACCAGAACAAGAACAAGATCCGGATGCGAGGTCTGAGATCGAAGGTTGCTATCCTCAATTGCCAGATGAAGGCCCAGTGCCGGAGCCGGCTCCAGATTAGCGGGCCTAGCATCCTCAGGCCACACCGCGAAGTCATGCAGCACGCCATCGGCACGCAGAGCCTTGATCTCGGTCGGCGAGTTAAAAGGCGTCACCCTGTCCATATTCCAGGGACCGCCGTAGTAAAGCATTCCCGGCAAGCGTCCGGCCGTAGATGGCATCCCACCATGCGAGCAGCTTGGCGCCGAGTCAGAGAGGCGACCGCCCGCCCCCTCGTAGTGGCGAGACTGCCGAGCGACAGCCAGAGGCTGAGGTCCAGCATGGACCGGCCATCGGTCGTGTAGACGATGGCCGTAGACGAGCAGGCGGTATGGCTAAGGGGCTGGGAAGCTGGAGCGGGTAGCGGGAATCGAACCCGCGTATTCAGCTTGGAAGGCTGCTGCTCTACCATTGAGCTATACCCGCGGGGTGGCCGATCCAGTGACGAATGGTGGAGGGAGTTGGATTTGAACCAACGTAGGCTGAGCCAACGGATTTACAGTCCGTCCCCTTTAACCACTCGGGCATCCCTCCATATCCGTCGGGATCGTTACCAAGCTCGCGGATCGATGCGCCGGGCTTCGATCTGCGCCGCGTATATGACGGCCTGCTGCCCGTCTGTCAACACGGGTTTAACGTCAATTCCGTGAAAAAAATCGCGCCTCGTTCGAGGCTTATCTCCGGGGTGACGACTATGCTGCGGAACGAGCCGGGGCTATAAGGCCGCATGAGCAAGAACGACAAAGACAACAAGCCCGGGCGCGACACCCATTATGCCAATCTTCGGCGCGCGGTGCGCGATGCGAAGCGCGAACGCGGCGAAATCCCCACCCCCGATCCGCGCAAGAACCGCCGGAAGGACGCCGGCTGGACGCCTCCCAAGCTGGAGTCCGACCAGGTCTTCCTCTACGGCCTGCATACTGTGCGGGCGGCACTCGCCAACCCGCAGCGGAAGCTCATCAGGCTCTCCGTCACGCAGAACGCGCTGGCGCGCCTCGAGGCGGGAGACGTGGACGCCCTTCCCTGCCCGGTCGACCTCGTGCAGCCGCAGGACCTCGACAAGGCGCTGGGACCCGATGCCATCCACCAGGGCGTCATGCTGGAGACGCGGCCGCTGCCCGTCCGGCGCCTCGAAGCGCTGAAGGACAGCCCGCTCCTGCTCGTGCTCGACCAGGTGACCGATCCGCACAATGTCGGCGCGATCATGCGCTCGGCGGTCGCCTTCGGTGCGGGCGCGCTTGTCACCACCCAGAGACACAGCCCGGTGGAATCGGGCGTCCTGGCGAAATCGGCCTCCGGTGCCCTTGAGATCATCCCCCATATCCAGGTCACCAACCTTGCCGATGCCCTGAATGAGCTTCACGCGCTCGGCTTCCAGACGGTCGGCCTCGATTCGGAGGGGCCGCAGCCGCTGGAGGAAACACTTTCCGGCGACAGGATTGCGCTGGTCCTCGGCTCGGAAGGCAAGGGCCTGCGCCAGAAGACCCGGGAGACCGTCACGGCACTCGCACGCCTCGACATGCCCGGCGAGATCAAGTCGCTCAACGTATCGAACGCCGCGGCCGTCGCGCTTTACGCGACCCGCATTCACCTGGCGCGCGCCGGATCGTGACACGCCTGCAGGGAGGATACCGGCCGACGCCGGTCCCTCCCGCGGCAGGACAATGCCAATCGGGGAAGGCCTTGGGAACCGGCAGCACCACGACAAGCCTGATCGACGTCTTCACATCCGCGGCACTCGATGCCGGGCGCGCGATCATGGACGTCTACCGGGCCGGGCCGACCGCAAGCTACAAGGCCGACAGTTCGCCCGTGACGGAAGCGGACGAGCAGGCCGAACGTATCATCCTCGCGGCGCTGCGGCAGGCCGTTCCGGAGATTCCCGTGATCGCCGAGGAAGCGGTTGCCGCAGGCCGCATACCGGTGATCGGCGACGGACCGTTCATCCTGGTCGATCCACTCGATGGCACGAAGGAGTTCATCGCCCGCCGCGATGAATTCACGGTCAATATCGCCCTGATCCGGGACGGCGCGCCGGTGCTCGGCGTCGTCTACGCGCCCGCGCTCGGCCTTGCCTATACGGGCGATGGCGACACGGCCTGCCGATTGGCGATCGGACCGGATTTCGACGTCCGGGAAATCAAGCCGATCCACGTGCGCGAGGCCGGCCCCGTCGTGGTCGCGGTCGCCAGCCGGTCACACAACACGCCGAGACGGAAGCCTTCCTCAAGGACAACCAGATCGCCGAGACCTGCCGGATCGGCTCGTCCCTGAAGTTCGGCCTGGTGGCGGAAGGGCAGGCCGACATCTACCCCCGCTTCGGCCGGACGATGGAATGGGA
>JAEWEJ010000071.1 GCA_023389455.1 Actinomycetes bacterium
GTCCCCGGCCCCGTCGGCGTGGACGCCCGCCGCGCCCGCCGCTCCGCGTCCGGCGCCCACCCCGCAGCCTGCACCGGGCCTGCCGTCCGCACCGGCCCCGCAGCCTGCACCGGCTCCCGCGCTCCGCTCGTTCCAGGCCCCTGCGGCGCCGCCCGCGCCCGTGGAGCCCGCGCCCGTGCCGTGGGCGACCACGGGGGAGCGGACGCCCGGCACGGCGCCTGCCGGCAGTGCCCCGGAGGCGACGGCCGACGCCTGGCCGCGGGCCTTCGCCGGTGCACCCGACCCGGTGACCCGCCCGTCGGACGAGCCCGCGGCGCCTCCGTGGAGCCGTGCCCGCACGGACGACGCGCACCTGGACGACGACGACCTGGACGACGAGCCGTCCCGGCGGATGCACCCGTACACCTGGTTGCACGTGCTGGTGCTCGCCGTCGTGGCGTTCGTGCTCGGGTTCCTCATCATGCTGCTCGTCATCGAGACGCGCGGCGGTGAGGGCGAGGCCGCCGCGGCGGCCGTGACGGCCTGGGTCACCGGCCGCGCCGGCCCCACCTGAGCACCGTCCCTCCCCGCCTGTCCGACGAAACGGCGCGCGGCCGCCCGCAGCGGTCGACGCCGTCCCCACCCACCCGAGGAGCACACGTGCCCGCGAGTCCCCGTGCGATCGAGCTGGCTCATGCCGCCGCGCGCGCCGCATCCGACCTCAAGGCGCAGGAGATCATCGCGCTCGACGTCAGCGAGCAGCTGGTCCTGACCGACGTCTTCCTCATCGCGTCCGGCACCAACGAGCGGCAGGTCGGCGCGATCGTCGACGCCGTGGAGGAGTCGCTGCACCGCCTCGGGGCCAAGCCCGTGCGCCGCGAGGGCAAGTCGCAGGGCCGCTGGGTCCTCATCGACTTCGGCGACATCGTGGTGCACGTGCAGCACGCCGAGGACCGCGTGTACTACGCGCTCGAGCGGCTCTGGAAGGACTGCCCCCTGATCGAGCTGCCGCCGGAGGAGCGGGGCGAGCAGGCGGACGCGTGACGCAGCACCTGCTGCTCTGGCGGCACGCGCGGACGGCGTACAACTCCCAGGCCCGGCTCCAGGGGCAGGTCGACATCCCCCTGGACGAGGTCGGCCACTGGCAGGCGCGCGTCTCGGCCGCCCGGCTGGCCACCCGGCACCGCCCGGTGCGGATCGTCGCGTCGGACCTGTCGCGCGCGGTGGACACTGCGGGCTACCTGTCCCGCGCGGTGGGTGTCCCGGTCGAGCTGGACCCGCGACTGCGGGAGCGTGCCTTCGGTGAGTGGGAAGGCATGACCGGCGAGGAGATCGAGCGGCGCTGGCCGCTGGAGTTCCGCGAGTGGCGCGCCGGCGGCGACCCGGTCGGCGTGGGGGCCGAGTCGCGCGCGGAGGTCGCCGCGCGCGTGGGCGAGGCCGTGCGGGACCAGGTGGCGCGCACGGAGAACCGCGGGACGCTCGTCGTGGTCTCGCACGGCTCCGCGCTCGGGTCGCTCGTGGCCGAGCTGCTCGGCCAGGCGCCCACCTGGCGCGGGATCGTCGGCATGCACAACGCGCACTGGGCGGAGCTGCGGGCGGCCGGGTCGAGCGACGCGGTCCCGGCGTGGCGGCTGCTCGGCTACAACGTGGGACCCACGGACGCGTCGTCGGACTGGAACGCGGGGCCCGACCCCGAGCCCGCCGACGAGGCGGCGGACGACGCGACCCGGGACCCGGACTGACGTCATGTCGCACGTCACACCGCCCACGTGCGGAGGCGATTGGCGTTCGGCGGCTTGTTCGTCCTAGACTCACCGGGCGCCCTTCGGGGCGACGGGGTCCGTCCGCGGACCACGGGGCTGTGGCGCAGCTGGTAGCGCACCTGCATGGCATGCAGGGGGTCAGGGGTTCGAGTCCCCTCAGCTCCACCCGAGAACGAAGGCCACGTCAGGATCCTGGGAACAGGGTCGGGACGTGGCCTTCGTCGTTCCCCCGGCCCGGGCCCAGCGTGCGGGCGGTCACGAGTGCCGGCCCGGCCCCTCAGCCGGTGAGCAGCTCCACGGGGAACAGCTCCGTGCGGGCGACGACGCGGTCCCGCTCGTGCGCCAGGGCCAGCCTGCGAGGGTCGGCGACGTACCGGTCGAGCGCCTCGGCGTCCGGGAGGACCAGCAGCTGGACCTCGTGGGGTCGGCCGTCGGCGCCGTCGCCGCGAGCGCGCTGCACCACGCGCCCGCCGTGGTCGGGCAGGAGGGCGAGCACGGCGTCCTCGTAGCGCCGCAGGTCCGTCGCTGCGCCGGGGGCGGCCCACAGCAGGCAGCAGAGCGTCAGGGTGCCCATCCGGGCAGCGTGCCATGGACCCGGGCGGACGTCCGCAGTGAAAGGTTTCGTCGTGGCGCGGGGTCTTGGCGCGGTGGAAAGCGCTCGCCTACGGTGCAGAAACCGGTTTCCCGCCGCGCACCCACCGCATCGCCGCGGTGGGTGGGCGGTGGGGCGGGCCGGGACGTCCGCCCGGGACGCGCGCCGGAGGAAGCACGGCGCACCCTCACGAGAAGAGGCAACGATGAGACGACCTGTCGCCACGCGACTCCTGGCCACCGGGGCCGCCGCGGCCCTGGCTGCGGCCCTCGGGGTGTCCGCGCTCACGATCCCCGCCCAGGCGGCCACCGGCAGCGCCGACGGCTTCGCCGCGCAGAACGGCGGCACCACCGGCGGCGCCGGCGGGCAGACCGTGCGGGCCGCGACCGGTACCCAGATCCACCAGGCGCTGTGCGGCCGCGCGAGCAGCAGCACCCCGATCGTCATCGAGGTGTCCGGCACCATCAACCACGGCAACACCGCCAAGGTCTCCGGCAGCAGCTGCAACACGGCCGCCGGGGTCATCGAGCTCAAGCAGGTGAGCAACGTGACCCTCGTCGGCGTCGGCAGCGGCGCGGTGTTCGACCAGGTCGGCATCCACATCCGCGAGGCGCGCAACATCATCGTCCAGAACGTCACCGTGAGGAACGTCAAGAAGTCCGGGTCCCCGACGTCCAACGGCGGCGACGCCATCGGCATGGAGAGCGGCGTCAGCAACGTCTGGGTCGACCACGTGACGCTCGAGGCGTCCGGCGGGGAGTCCGAGGGCTACGACGGCCTCTTCGACATGAAGGGCGACACGAGGTACGTGACGCTGTCGTACAGCATCCTGCGCAACTCCGGTCGAGGTGGGCTCGTCGGGTCCGGCGACAGCGACCTGGGCAACGGACCGGTCACCTACCACCACAACCTCTACGAGAACCTCGACTCGCGCGTCCCGCTGCTGCGTGGCGCGACGGCGCACATCTACAACAACCACTACGTCGGCATCAAGGAGTCGGGCATCAACGCCCGCGCCGGCGGCAAGGCCAAGGTCGACAACAACTACTTCGAGGACTCCAAGGACGTCCTCGGCACGTTCTACACGGACCTGCCGGGCTACTGGCAGGTCTCCGGCAACGTGTTCGACAACGTGACCTGGTCGTCGCGGGGGAGCGACACGAACCCCGCGGGACCGAACGTCACGTCGACCGCCACGGTCTCGGTCCCGTACTCCGCCCGGCTCGACGGTGCGAGCTGCGTGCCGTCGCTCGTGCGGGCCACCGCAGGAGCGAACAAGGGCAACCAGGTGTCCGACGGGTCCTGCTCGCCGCAGGACCCTGGACCGACGGCCACGCCGACGGTGACCCCGACCGCCGGGCCCACGCCCACCGCGCAGCCCACCACGCCCGCGCCGACACCCACGTCGCAGCCCGTCGGCCAGAACCTCAGCCTCGGTGCGGGGGCCGACGGCTCGGGCAAGGGCGGCGGCACCAGCTACGGCAGCGCCGTCGACGGGTCGATGAGCACGTACTGGCAGCCCAGCGGGTCCACGGGTCGCATCTCGGTGAAGTGGGGGTCGGCCACCACCGTCTCCCGCGTGGTCGTCCGTGAGGTGGCGGGGTCGGTCGGTGCGATCGGCGCCTGGCGCGTGGTCGACAACGACACGGGGGCCGTGCTCGCCTCGGGCAGCGGCGCGGGGACGATCACCTTCCGCGCGACGTCCACGAAGAAGCTGAACTTCGAGATCCTCGGGTCCAGCGGCACGCCGCGGGTCGCGGAGCTCGAGACGTACGCGGGCTGACGTCACCTGTCAGGGGGCGTCGGGGCCGGTGCCCCGGCGTCCCCCGGCCCGTGCCCTCGGGCGCGTGGTCGTGCGGGTCAGCCGGCGACGTCGTCGAGGGGCGGGGTGAGCCGCCCCTCGGGGTCGAGCCGCTGCAGCATCGCCCGGCTCAGCTCCTCGAGGAGGGTGACCTGCTGCGGGGTGAGGGCGTCGACGACGAGCGCGCGCGCCGTGGCGACGTGGCCTGGCGCGGTCCGCACCACGAGGTCCCAGCCGGCGTCCGTGAGGTGCGCGTTGGTCGCGCGCCGGTCCTCGACGCACGGAGCCCGCTCGACCAGCCCGCGCTCCTCCAGCCGCCGCACGACGTGGGACAGGCGGGGGAGCGTGGCGTTGGTGCGCCGGGCCAGCGCGGACATCCGCAGGGTGCGGTCCGTGGCCTCCGACAGCATCGCCAGGACCTGGTACTCGAAGTGGGTCAGGCCGGCGTCGCGCTGCAGCTGGGAGTCGAGCTGGGCGGGCAGGAGCTCGGTGACGGCCACCAGGCCGAGCCAGGCGCGCAGCTCGGCCGGGGTGAGCCAGGGGACGGTGGAGGTCACGCCGTCAGCGTACGCCGCCGTTGAAGCGACAACCCTGAGGCCGTGCGCGTCCGGCGAGGTCAGTTCCCGTCCAGGCGCCGCACGGGCACACCGAGGATGGTGAGCTCGGGCGCTGCGAGGGTGTCCAGGCCCTCGGGCACCGGCGGGAACCCGTCCTCGGGGACGTCGCCCACCCAGACGCGCCACGTGCCGTCGACCCGGTGCGCGACGCCGGGCACGACGACCGTCGCGTCCCCCGCCGCGGCGAGCGCGTCCGCGAGCGGCGGTGCCGCGTCCGCGGGGACGAAGCCGACGATGACGTTGCGCCACACGAGGACCAGCCGGTCGTCGGCCCCGCGGTCGACGACGAGCCGTGCGGGGACCCGCGTCGCGGCGGGACGGTCCCCGAGCCCGAGCGCTGCCAGGATCGAGCGCTGCATCGCGGGCGCCTCCGCCGCGCAGAACCCCCCGACGACGTGGGCCGGCACCTCGCGACGACGACGGAACAGGCTCACGCGCCCAGCATGGCACGCACCCCCGCCGTGCGCGGCCGCCACGACCACAGTGCGGTCGCGGGGGGCGACGCGTCTGCCGGGTCAACTACCTTTCTCCCGTGACAGAAGCGGAGATCAGGTCGGACGTCCCTCGCGGCGTCGTCAGCCATGAGGTACCCGAGCTCCTGCGCAACGACGTCAGGCTCCTCGGGGAGCTGCTGGGTCGTGTGCTGCGCGAGGCGGGCGGGGAGGACCTGCTGGCCGACGTCGAGCGGCTGCGGGAGCTTGCCATCGCGTCGCACAGCGAGCCGAACGGGCACGCCCTGGCCCAGGCCGAGGAGCTGGTGGCGGGCTTCAGCCACGAACGGGCGGAGCAGGTGGCGCGCGCGTTCACGTGCTACTTCCACCTGGCCAACCTGGCCGAGGAGTACCACCGCGTGCGCGTGCTGCACGACCGCGAGTCCCGTCTGGCGCCGCACGAGCTCGCGCCCGACGACTCGCTGCCGGCCGCGTACCAGCAGCTCGTGGCCGAGATCGGGGAGGAGGCGGCACTCGCCCGCCTGCGGGACCTGGAGTTCCGCCCCGTCTTCACGGCCCACCCGACCGAGGCCCGCCGCCGTGCCGTCGCGCGCGCCATCCGCCGCATCGCCGAGCTCGTCGCCGAGCGCGACACGCTGCACATCGGCGGCACCACCCTGGCGGAGAACGAGCGCCGTCTGCTCGCCGAGATCGACACGCTCTGGCGCACGTCCCCGCTGCGTGCCGAGAAGCCGACCGTGCTCGACGAGGTCGCGACCGTGCTGTCGATCGTCGACTCGACGCTGGCCGACGTGCTGCCCACCGTCTACCGCCGCCTCGACGACTGGCTGCTCGAGCGCGACGCCGGCACCACCGCACCCCTGGTCGCGCCCTTCGCGCGGCTCGGCTCGTGGATCGGTGGCGACCGCGACGGCAACCCCAACGTCACGGCGGAGGTGACGCGCGCCGCGGCGGCGCTGGCCTCGGAGCACGCGCTCGACGCGCTCCTCGCGGCGGCCCGGCGCACGGCGGACGGGCTCACCCTCGACGCGGCCGGCACCCCCGCGTCGCCCGAGCTGAGCGCCCTGTGGCAGCGCCAGCGCTCGCTGTCGGACGCGATGACCTCCCGCATCGCGGGTGACGCGCCGAACGAGCCCCACCGTCGAGCCCTGCTGGGCATCATCGAGCGCATCGCCGCGACCCGGCGGCGCGACGCCGACCTGGCGTACGCCAACCCGGGCGAGCTCGAGGCGGACCTGCGGACCGTGCAGGACTCGTTGCAGGCCGCCGGTGCCCGCCGCGCCGCGTACGGCGACCTGCAGCGCCTCATCTGGCAGGTGCAGACGTTCGGGTTCCACCTCGCGGAGCTGGAGATCCGGCAGCACTCGCAGGTCCACGCCGCGGCGCTCGCGGACATCGAGGAGCACGGCATCGACGGCGACCTGCAGCCGATGACGATCGAGGTGCTCGACACGTTCCGTGCCCTCGGCACCGTGCAGCGCCGGCTCGGCGTCGCCGCCGCCCGGCGCTACATCGTGTCGTTCACCCAGTCGCCCGAGCACCTGCCGGCCGTCTACCGGCTGGCCGAGCTCGCGTTCGGCGGCGCGGAGCACGCGCCCGTCATCGACGCGATCCCGCTGTTCGAGACGTTCGCGGACCTGCAGAACAGCGTCGAGATCCTCGACGCCGCGCTCGAGCACCCGCGCGTGCAGGAGCGCCTCGCGGCGAACGGCCGACGGGTCGAGGTCATGCTCGGGTACTCCGACTCGTCGAAGGACGTCGGACCGCTCTCGGCGACGCTGGCCCTCGACGACGCGCAGCGGCGCATCGCCGAGTGGGCGCGGCGCAACGACATCGTGCTCACGCTGTTCCACGGCCGCGGCGGTGCGCTCGGCCGTGGCGGCGGCCCGGCCAACCGCGCCGTGCTCGCCCAGCCCCCGGGCTCGGTCGACGGCCGGTTCAAGCTCACCGAGCAGGGCGAGGTCATCTTCGCCCGGTACGGCGACCCGGACATCGCCACGCGGCACATCGAGCAGGTGGCGGCCGCGACGCTGCTGGCGGACGCCCCGAGCGTCGCGCGGCGCAACACGGAGGCTGCCACCCGGTTCGCCGACCTGGCGGCACGCCTCGACGTGTCGTCCCGCGAGCGGTTCCACACGCTGGTGCGGGCCGAGGGGTTCCCCGCCTGGTTCGCGCAGGTCACGCCCCTGGAGGAGATCGGCCTGCTGCCGATCGGCTCGCGCCCGGCCCGCCGTGGCCTGTCCGTCTCGTCGCTGGACGACCTGCGGGCGATCCCGTGGGTGTTCTCGTGGTCGCAGGCCCGCATCAACCTCGCCGGGTGGTACGGGCTCGGGACGGCGCTCGACACGGTCGGCGACGTCGAGGAGCTGCGCACGGCGTACGCCGAGTGGCCGCTGTTCGCGACGATCATCGACAACGTCGAGATGTCGCTGGCCAAGACGGACGAGCGCATCGCCGCCCGGTACCTGGCCCTGGGCGACCGCGAGGACCTCGCCCAGCAGGTGCTCGACGAGATGCGGCTGACGCGGCAGTGGGTGCTGGCCACCACCGGCAGCACCGGTGTCCTGTCGCGTCGACGCATCCTCGGGCGCGCCGTCCAGCTGCGCAGCCCCTACGTCGACGCGCTGTCGCTCCTGCAGCTGCGCGCCCTGCGCGGGCTGCGCACGGGGCAGGACCCCGAGTCCGGGGAGGACCTGCGCCGTCTGCTGCTGCTCACGGTCAACGGCGTCGCCGCCGGTCTGCAGAACACGGGCTGACCCACCGCGTGGACCCGACGCCCCCGTGCCGCCCGTCGGTACGGGGGCGTCGTGCGTCCGGGGTGCGCTCGCACGCTCCGACGAGGGGAGCCGGCCCGCGGGAGCCGGCCCGCGGGAGCCGGCCCGCGGGTTCCATCCGCCCGGCTCAGCGGGGGAGCGACACGACAGCCGGCAGGGGGGAGCCCTCGGCGAGCAGGTCGAGGACGAGCCGCTCGTGCGGCACGACCTGGTCGGGCAGGTCGCGCAGGGGGAACCAGGCCATCGCGGCGGCGCGGTCCGGCTCGCGCAGCATGGGCTCGCCCGTCCACGTGGTCACCTGGAAGAACACGTCGACGCGCTGCTCGACCTGCGGTCCACCGCGCTCGAAGCGGTGCAGCGCGGTGAGCGGCTGCAGCGCGTCCGCGGTGACGACGACGCCGGACTCCTCGGCCGCCTCGCGCACGGCGGCCTCGTGGACGGACTCCCCGGGGTCGACGTGCCCCGCGAGGAGCCCCCACCAGCCGTCCATGTACCCGGTGCCGGCGCGGCGCTGCAGCAGCACCTCGTCGCGGTCGTCGCGGCGACGGCGCAGGACCACGTACGCGGCCGCGACCAGCAGGCTGCGGGTGCCGAGGTGGTCGTCGGGGGAGTAGGGCTCGACGGGAGGGTCGACGGGCGCGGCCATGGCGCGAGTCTGGCACGTGCGTGCGCCGCCGCTCAGCCCGCCGTGGGGCCGTCGGCGTGCAGGAGCTCCCAGACGTGGCCGTCGGGGTCGGTGACGGTCCGCGCGTAGAACGTCGGGTCGCACCGGGCCGTCCCGAGCTCGGTGCCGCCCGCCGACAACGCACCCGCGACGAGCACGTCCACCTCGGCGCGGGAGGTGGCCGTCAGGCAGAGCCGCACGGGCGTGCCCACCGCCGGGTCGCTCACGGGTCGGCCCGTCAGCAGGGGGAACGTGGCGCGGTCCTGCAGCATGAGGCAGACACGGCCGGTCACGACGACGCAGACAACCACGTCGTCGCCGGACGCGTCGTCCACGGCGAGACCGAGCCCGGCGTAGAACGCCCGCGACGCCGCCAGGTCGCCCACCGGCAGGTTGACGAAGATCATGCGGTCCACGTGCGCTCCCCGCGGTGCGGTCGACGGCGTCGGGGTGTCGACCTGCCGCGGACCCGTGGCTCATCGGGGGGTGACCGATGTCGGTGGTCCCGGCTACCGTCGAGATGTGACCACCACCACATCCGCATCCCGACCGGCGCCACCCGCGCGCCCGGCGCGGCGGTCCCCCGAGAAGGCGCCCGACGCACCGGTCCCCACCGACCTGAGCGCCGACGAGTTCGCCGCGCGGCTCGCTCCCATGCGTCGCGAGATCCTCGCGCACTGCTACCGCATGACGGGTTCCGTGCACGACGCGGAGGACATGCTGCAGGAGACGTACCTGCGCGCGTGGCGTGCGATGCGCGGCTTCGAGAACAGGTCCTCGCTGCGCACGTGGATGTTCCGCATCGCGACGAACACGTGCCTCACGCACCTCGAGGGTCGCCGTCGTCGACCGTTGCCCACCGGGCTGGGCGCGCCGGCGGCCGATCCGCGTGACCAGCCGCGGGAGGACCACGCGACGCCGTGGCTGGAGCCCCTGCCCGACACGCTCGTCTGGGCCGCCGCGCCCGCGGACCCGGCGGAGACCGCCGTGCACCGTGACACCGTGCGCCTCGCGTTCGTGGCCGCGCTCCAGCACCTCACCGCCCAGCAGCGGGCCGTGCTGCTGCTGCGCGAGGTGCTCGCGTGGTCGGCTGCCGAGGTCGGCGACGCCCTCGGCCTGTCGGTGGCGGCCGTGAACTCCACGCTCCAGCGGGCACGTGCCCACATGGCCACCGTGCAGGACGTGACGCCGCTGGAGCCGACCGACCCGCGCCACCAGGAGCTGCTCGCCCGCTACGTGGCCGCGTTCGAGGCGTACGACGTCGCGGCGATCGTCGCGCTGCTCGCAGCCGACGTCGTCTGGGAGATGCCGCCCTTTCCCGGCTGGTACGCCGGCCCGCGGGCGGTGGGCGAGCTCATCGGCACGTGGTGCCCCGCGCAGCGCTCCGGCGACATGCGGCTGGTGCCGACGTCGGCCAACGGGCTGCCGGCGTTCGCGATGTACATGCGCGACGCGGAGGGGCGGCACCGGGCGTTCCAGATCCACGAGGTCACGGTGACGCAGGAGGGGGTCCGTCACGTCGCGGTCTGGCTCGGGGCCGACCTCTTCCCACGGTTCGGCCTGCCGACCGAGCTGGACTGATCCGGCGGGCACGGCGACCGGTGCGCCGCCCGCCCGGGAGGGCGGACGGGCGGCGCGGGGCCGGGTGTCCCGGCCGTGTCAGCGTCCCACCACGACCTCGAGGGGAAGGCTGGAGGTCGCACCGGCGGCGTTGCGGAACGTCGCGACGACGGTGTGCGGGCCCGGGGCCCAGCCGGCGGTGGAGGTGCTGACGGTCTGGCGGTGCGGCGTGCGGGGGACCAGCTCCTGACGGTCGACCTCGACGCCGTCGGCGGTGAGGACGTACTGCGTCGCGTTGGTGCCCCACCACAGCGTGGCGGTCACCGTCACGGCGGCGTCCGCGGCGCGCGACGTGGTGAGGGACGGCCGGGCGGGGGCGGCGTCGCGCACCGACACGGTCATCGGTGCCGAGCGTGCGGTGCCCCACGGGTTGAGGGCCTCGGCCACGTAGGTGTAGGTCCCGTCGGCACGGCCGGTGATCGGGAACGCGGTCTGCTGGGCGCCCGGGCTGGACGCCTCGACGGCGCGCGCGTCGATCAGCACGTCGTTCTCGTAGAGGCGGACGACCGTCGCGTTCTGGCCCCACCAGAGCGACGCCGTCACCGTGAGGTCGCCGTCGTGCAGCCCGGTGTCCCAGCCGTTGTCGTGGGACAGGCGAGGGGCGTCGGGCGCGCGTGAGGTGCCCGGCGCGCCCGACGGCAGGGTCGCTCCCGCACCGGCCCGCACGTCGACCGCGGCCTGAGCCGCGGGCTGGACCCGGGGCGCGTAGTGGTCGGCGGGCGTCCACCGTGCCTCGTCGGCGAGCGGCGTCGTGGTCGTGGCGTTGAACGCCGCGACGAGGTCGACGGCCTCGCCGTGCACGAGTGAGCCCTCCTCGCGCAGCATCGTGCCCTTCCAGGCGGTGACGACGGTGGCGGGGTCCACCCCGGGAGCCAGGTCGAACACGTTCTGCTCCGCGACGATGCTCGACTCCACGCCCGCGCCCAGGGCGTAGGCGTAGCCCTCGGCCCGGGTCTGCTCGTAGACGTTGTTGTAGACGTGCACGTCCCCGTACCGCACGCGCGGGGCCCGCTGGCCGATGTCCGTCCAGAGGTTGTGGTGGTACGTGACACGGTGCTGCCCGCGGTCCTGCGTGCGGGAGTCCGAGGACCCCACCAGGCTCGTCTTGTCGTGGTCGTCGAAGTGCGTCCACGACACGGTCACCAGGTCGGAGCCGTGGGTGATGTCGAGCAGCCCGTCGTGCACCTCGTACGGGCGCCCGTAGACCGTGCCGGTCGCGGCGGGCGGGTGCGCGCCGTCGTCGAGGGTGAGGTGGTCGACCCAGACGCTCGTCGAGGACCACACGGACAGGTTGTCGTACGCGGAGTTCCAGTTGCCCGCGTCCGTGTCGCCCGGGTCCCACTGGGGGAAGCAGTCGTAGGCGTCGGACAGCGTGAGGTTGCGCACGATCACGTTCGAGGCGTCGCGGATGCGCAGGTTGGCCCCCACGACGCGGGCGTCGCCGACACCCACGAGCGTGACGTTGGAGCCGACGTGCTGCTGCGTCTGGCGGGCCTGCACGGCCGCCGCCGCGACGCGTGCGTCCTCGAGCGGGCCGCTGGGGTCGGCACGGCCCCACGGGCCCTCGGGGTCGTGGTGGGCGATGTAGTCGGCCATCGAGAAGGGCGCGCCCGTGCCCGCGACCGTCACCTCGGACGCGAAGTCGTCGCACGTGGCCCGGGTGCCGTCGGCGCGCACGAAGGCGTCGATCGTGCCGGTGACGTACACGATGCGGGGCTCCGTGACGGTCCGGGCGGTGGTGCCGGTGGAGCCGGGGCGGCCCCCGAGCGCGTCGCGCAGCTCGGTCCACGTGTCCACGACGTGCACCTGCGCGGCGTCGGCCGCTGCGCCGCCGGTGGTGCCCGCGGCCTGCACGACGCGCCCGTCCGGACGGGTGGTGCCGGACCACGACGCCCAGCCGTCTCCGGGGGCGAGGGCCTCGCGGCCCAGGTCGCGCACCGTGGCCGGCGACGGTGCCGGCGGCGTGGCGTGCGCCGCGGTGGCGCCGGTCGTGGTCAGGCACGTCGTGCCCAGCAGGAGGGCTGCCCCGAGACCGGCGGGGCGTCGGAGCAGGACCGGCCGGAACGGCGTCAGATGGCCGGGGCCGGCGTGCGGGGGTGCGGCGGTGCGGCGGGCGGTGTCGCGCATGGGGACTCCCTCGTCTCCGGCGGCAAGGATGGGAAACCGGTTTCCCATCTCGGCGGAGAGCCTGTCACGACCAGCAAGGAAAGCGCAATCCCCCGCAACTCGGGCGGCTGCGTCGCGCCGGGGACGACGACGGGCCGGGAGGCCGACGACCTCGCCGCAGCAGAGGCCGCCGGTCTCCCGGCCCGTCGTGGGTGCGGATCAGGCCGTGGGTGCGCCCGCCGCGGAGCCGGTGCGGCTGCGTCCACGCCCGCCGCGGCGGCGACGACGCTGCGCACCGTCACCGGTGGGCGACGCGGCGTCACGCCCTGCCGCGGGGCCGGAGC
>JAEWEJ010000308.1 GCA_023389455.1 Actinomycetes bacterium
GCGCGCGACCGTCAGCGCCGACCACGCCGCGACGAACGCGGGCGGGTCACCCGCGCCGTCGTCGACGTGCGTCGCCGCGGCGAACCGCGCGTCGGGCGGGAAGAGGCTGCTGGCGGCGACGTCGGCCTCGCCGGGCACCGCGAACGGTGCGACGCCCCCGGGGTACGACGGCACGCGCAGCGGCTGCACCGTGCCGTCGAGCTCGACATCGAGCGTCGCGCGCGCGGCCAGCAGCCGCACGCTCTCCTTCACCAGCGGCCCCGATGCCGTGAACGGGGCGGGCAGGGTCACGGTCGCGAGGTCCGCGACCGCGAGCTCGAGCTCGTCCGTGCCGGGCAGGCGACCCCTGCGGGCGTCCGGTGCCCACGCGTCGACGGGCACCGGCGCGCCCGTGGTCGCGTCCCAGCCGCGCGTGGGCACCACCGTCACCACGGGGTCGCTCAGCGTGACGGCCCCGGTGCCGACCAGCGCGCCCCGGCGCTCCAGCGCACCGGCCGCGAGCAGCAGCGCCTCGGTGCGGCGCCGCGGCGCGTCGTCCTCGTCGCGCGCCGACTCCAGGCGGTCGACCATCGCCTCGACCTGACGCCACACCTGCTGCCACTCGTCGAGCTGGTGGCGCAGCCGGCGCGCGAGCCTCATGCGTCGGCCTGCCCGTCCGCGAGCGCGCGTCGTCCGCGGCTGCGTGCGACGCGCGTGGCCTCGAGCTCGGCCAGGACGAACGGGTCGAGCACCGCGCCCGCGGCCGCGAGCTGCTCGACCTGGCCCATGACGTCGCCGCGTGCGGTGCGCACGGCCTCCGCGACCTCCGCCGGGGTGCGGCCCAGCGCCGGTCCGACCGTCGTCACGGCGCCCACCAGCCGGTCGAGCGCGTCCCGCTCCTCCGCGACGAACGCCGCGCCGTGCTCGGCCACCCCGTCGCGCATGCGCTGCCACGCCTGCTCGACCGGCGCACCCGCGGCCAGCAGCCGGTCCCGGTGCGCGACGACGTCCTTCTCGAGCGCGGCGCGGGCGTCGTCGAGCGGGCCGTCGACGCCCAGCAGCTTCCAGATCAGCGCCGGTCCGGCCAGGTACGTCGCGGTGGACGTGCCCGACAGCAGGCACGCACCACCGATCACGAGCCCGCGCACCGGCTTGCCCTGCGCGTCGCGGCCGGGCCGGTCCTGCGCGTCGAGGAACGCCTGCACGAGCCCGTCGACGCCGTCGTGCGTGACCACCGCGAGCACGTGCAGCCCCGACGCGGTCAGCGAGCGGATCATGTCGACGATCCGCTGGATCGTCTCGGCGATCTGCAGCAGCACGTCGATCTTGGAGCGCACCGCCTCGATGAGCTTCTTCAGCAGCCCGACGACCGAGTCGATGTTCTCCAGGATCGCCTTGAGCAGCTCCGGGACGCGCTCGAGCTCGCGCAGCGGGTAGGACGGCGGCGCGATGTCGCGCAGCTTCCACGACCGCCAGCCGGGACCCGTCTGCTCGCCGCGCACGCGCCAGTCGTCGGGGTCGGGGTGCAGCCAGTCCTCGAAGCCCGGCAGGTCGGCGTCCCGGAACGCCGTGAGCGCGTCGGTCAGCGCCCTGTCGTCCACCAGCGCGCCGAGCCCGTTGAGCAGCGGCACGAGGTTCGCCATGCCGGGGGCGGTCGCCATGACGAACACCGCCTCGACCGTGGCGCCGTCGGAGAAGATCGGCCGGTCGCCGTCGCCGGGGTCGTCGAACGACCGACGGAACGTGGCCGACCAGCCCTCGAACGCGCCGACCACGGGTGCGGGCGCCCGGTGGTCACCCGCCTTCCACGTGCGCGGCCGGGACGCGGTCTCCCCCAGCGCGTCCACGCGCTGCTGCCAGGACGTCACCCCGGGCACGTCGGTGTACAGGTAGCAGCCGGAGGACAGGATGTCGTCGACGACCTGCTTGAGGATCTCGTAGGCCGCCTGGATCATCGCCCGCACCGGGTCGGGCAGCTCCAGCAGGAACGCCGTGAGGACGTCGAGCAGCCCGGCCACGACCTTGAGGGCCGCGGCCACGGCCTCGAGCGGTGCCGCCGCGATCTCGGCGACCTGCTGCACGCCGGGGATCTGCCCGAGCGTCAGGTGCGACCAGCGCGGCCCGGTGCCGTCGTCGCCCGGCGACGTCGCCGCGGCGGACGCGACGCCGTACGCCGCCATGACCTCGTCCGCGAGGTCCGGGCAGTGCGTGAGCAGGAGCGCCCGCAGGTCAGCGGTAACGTCGCCGCCGTAGGCCGGCATCGCGCACCTCCTGCCCGCGGCGTCGCTGCTGCTCGGTCATCGCCGCGAGCGTCGCGGCCTCCTGCGCCGCGACCAGCGCCGCCGCCTCGCGCAGCATGTCCCGCGCGGACTCGAGGCGGGACAGCAGCTCGACGGGCTCGGCGGGGCGCCACCCGGACGTCGCGTACCGGGCGGGCTCGGGGGCGGGGTGCGTGCTCATCCGACCGGGAACCGCTTGACGAAGCCGAAGTACGACAGGTCCATCACGGGCGTCAGCGCGGCCCACACGTCCAGGGCCGGCCCGTAGGCCGCGACCGTCATCGGGTTGATGGCCTTGGCGATCGTGCTGAGCATCAGCAGGTGCTGCGCCAGGCCGTCGCCCAGCACCATCGGCGACACGGCCGACAACCCGCCCAGCTGCAGGACGCCCAGCCGTGTGTTGAGCGACAGGTTGCCCACGCCCGCGTCGACGTCGACCGCCGTGATGCCGAGCCCGGGGCTCGCGGCCGCGATCGTCGTGGCACCACCCGACACGACGTTCACGCCGCCGCCCGTGGTGATCCCCACGCCCGAGCCGGCCGTCAGCCCGTACGCGCCGTCGACCTGCTCGGTCACCGAGCCGTGCACCGTGCGCCGCACGGGTCCGGTCACCTCGACGGTCTCCCCCGTCGCGTCCACCGTGCGGGACAGCACCTGGCCCACCGTCTCGGTCAGCGTGGCCCCGAACTCGCGCGCGACGTCACCCGCGACCTTCTCGGTGGCACCCCCGCCGACGGTCCGTGTCACGTCGCGCGCGACGGTCTCGCGCAGGGCGCCGTCGACCGTCACCCCCCGCGACCCGTGGTTGACGGTCCGCTCGTTGCTGGCGACCACGTCGACGCCCTCGGGGCCGAAGGTCATGCGGTTGCCCTGCGCGTCGTGGATCTCGAGCACGTCGGCGTCGTCGTCGAGGACGATGCGGTGCCCCGACGCGGACTTCAGGATCCGCACCCGCGGACCGGCGACGGTCGACGGGCGACCGTGCCGGGGCACCTCGGGGACACGGTCGGGCACGCCGCCGTCGGGCAGCGGGGGCTGGTGCGCCGAGCGGGCCACGCCGTCGGCGACCGAGTCGGGCGTGCCCACGTCCTCGGCCTGTGGCGAGCCCCACCACATGCCGCTCCAGATGGGACGGGACAGGTCGCCCTCCTCGAACTCCACCCACACGCCCGCACCGACCTCGGGCACCACGTACAGCCCCTGGTCGGGCCCCGCGTACGGGGAGGACGGCAGCGCCCACCCGGTGGGCTCGTCGGGGCCCAGCAGGCGTGGCACCACCGCCTGCAGCCGGCCGCGGTTCTCGGGGTCGTCCACCCGGTGCACGTACCCGCGGAACTTGCCGTACAGGCGCTGGTCGAGCCGTTCCAGCAGGTCGGCCAGCAGCTCGTCGACGCTCATCGCTCCGCCTCCTCCTCGTGCAGCCGCACCCCGGACACGTCCTCGAGGCTGAGCACCGTGCGGCTGCCGCGGTCGGGCCGTTCGACGACGATCGCGTCGTTCTCGATGTCCGTCAGCCGGCCGACGTGCACCTGGCCGAGCGTGGTGAGCACGAGCACCACGGCGTCGGTGCCGATCTCCTCGAGCTGGTCCCGCAGGCTCATCGCAACGCCTCCAGGGCCGTGGTGAGCACGTACCGGCGGTTGTCGACCTCGGTGCGCTCGGCCGCGGCGCGGTCCGCGCGCAGCCGCACGCGCGCCGCCTGGACCGCCTGCTGCAGGGTCGTGGTGCGCGGCGGCAGCGGCAGCAGCGGTGCGCGCTCGCGCCACCCGTCCAGCAGGTCGGCACGCAGGTCGAGGCGCGCCCGGGTGGTCTCCAGGACCCCACGGACCGCGGCCCGGTGCTCGGCCGGGTCGGTCGGCACCAGGTCGGGGACGACCGCGACGCGCAGGTGCGCGGTGGTCAGGTGCTCCGGCAGCGGCATCGCGGGCTCCTCGGGTCGGTGCGGGCGGGTCGTGGGACGGGTCGTGGGGCAGGTCCTGGGGCAGGTCCCGTGGGGTGGTGCGTCACGGCGCGGGCTCGGCCGGGCGCACGTCGGCGCCCGCGGTGGTGGCGTTGCCGCTGAGGGCGACCTGCGCACCGCCGATGACGACGAGCGTGTGCGCCGCCGGCGGCGGGACGGGCCGGACCGGGTCGAGCAGCCCGGGCGGGATGCGGACCGGCCCCCCGACGGTGCCCGCCGGACCGATCGGGACGAACGGGCCCGACGGACCGAACGGGCCCGGCGCGACGGCGCCGCCCAGGTCGAGACCGGGTCGGACCGTCGCCGCGGGGCGCACGTCGAGCGCGGAGTCCGCGAGCACCGACCCGAGCAGCTGCTCGAGCAGCGGCAGCTGCGTGCGCACCGGTGCCGGCGCCGTCGCGGGCGGCGCGACGCCCGTCAGCGTGCCGAGCCCGGCCCGCAGTGCGGCCTCACCGTCGCCGCCCGACCGCACGAGCTGCTCGGCGACCATCGCGCGCGCCGCCGTGTCCGGCAGGCCGCCGGAGCGCGCGATACCGAACAGCTTGG
>JAEWEJ010000156.1 GCA_023389455.1 Actinomycetes bacterium
GCCGAACGGCGTGCCGCCGCGGCCGAGCGCGCCACCGCACGCGACGAGCTGCGGGCGGGCCGGCGTCTCGCGCAGACCCGCGCGCGTCTCCTGCTCGACACCCTGGTGGATGCCGCCACCGGCCTACGTGGTGAGCTGGCCCTGCCGCCGGTGGGTGAGCGGCCCGCCGACCTCGTGACCGCCGTCGGCGACGCCGCCGTCGAGCGCCCCACGTCGCGCGGGCGCTCGGTGGACGACCCCGCCCTCCTCGACGACCTGCTGCGGCTGCCGCGCGCGCACCTGCTCGTCGACGGCTACAACGTGTCCAAGACGGGCTGGCCCGCCACGGCGCTGGCCGACCAGCGCCGCCTGCTCGTGGACGGCATGGCGGCGCTCGCCGCGCAGACCGGCGCCGAGATCACCTGCTGCTTCGACGGGCAGCCCGGCCACCGCGCCGTCCCCTCGACGCGCGGCGTCCGGGTGCTCTTCACGGAGGGGGAGACGGCGGACGACCTGCTGCGCCACCTGGTGGCCGCCGAGCCGCCCGGCCGGGTGCTGGTCGTGGCGACGTCGGACCGCGAGGTGGTGCGGGACGTCGAGTCCGCGGGTGCCTGGGCCGTGCCGTCGGCGACGGTGGTCGAGCGGCTGCGCCGCCGCTGAGCGGACGGACGGGGTCCCCGTGCGCTCGGCGACGCCGGGGCCGTGCCGGTGCGTCCGCCCCCGCACGCGCCCGTGCCCCCGGCCGCAGGGCCGGGGGCACGGGCGCCTGGCAGGGCGGTCAGCGCTCGCCGGAGCCGTACAGCGCGTCGACGTCGGCGGCGAAGTCCTTCAGCACCTCCGCGCGGCGCACGCTGAGCTTGGGCGTCAGGTAGCCGTCCGCGATCGTCAGGTCGCGGTCGAGGATGCGGTAGCGGCGGATCGACTCGGCACGCGAGACCGCCTTGTTCGTGCGCTCGACGGCCTTGTCGAGCGACGCGAGCACGTCCGGGTCCTTCGCGGCCTCGGCCACGGACATCGGCGGCTTGCCGTGGGCCGCGAGCCAGCCCGGGACGCCCTCGGGGTCGAGCGTGATGAGCGCCCCGATGAACGGCCGCTGGTCCCCGACGACGACGACCTGGCTGACCAGGGGGTGGCCACGCAGCCGGTCCTCGAGCACGCTCGGCGCGACGTTCTTGCCGCCGGCCGTGACGATGATCTCCTTCTTGCGCCCGGTGATGCGCAGGAAGCCGTCCTCGTCGATCGCGCCGAGGTCACCCGTGCGGAACCACCCGTCGTCGAAGGCCTCCTCGGTCGCCTGCGGGTTGTTGTGGTAGCCGCGGAAGACCTGCGAGCCCTTGATCTGGATCTCGCCGTCAGCGGCGACCCGCAGGGAGGTGCCGGGCAGGGCCGGGCCGACGCTGCCGATCTTCGTGCGCTCGGGCAGGTTGACGGTGGCCGGGGCGGTGGTCTCGGTCAGGCCGTAGCCCTCGAGCACCTTGAGGCCGACGCCGCGGTAGAAGTGGCCGAGCCGCTCGCCGAGCGGCGCGCCGCCGGAGATGGCCCACTCGACCTGGCCGCCGAGCACCTTGCGGAGCTTCGAGAGCACCAGCACGTCGGCGACCTTGTGCTGCAGGCGCAGCCACGGGCTGGGGCCGCGGGGGGTGTCGAGCGCGCGGGAGTAGACGATGGAGGTCTTCGCCGCCCGCTGGAAGATCGCGCCCTTGCCGCCGGCGGCGGCCTTCTGCTCCGCGGAGTTGTAGACCTTCTCGAACACGCGGGGGACCGACAGGATGAACGTCGGCCGGAACGTCCCGATGCCCTCGATCAGGGTCTTGGTGTCCGGCCAGTGGCCGAGCGTCGCACCCGCCGGGATGGTCAGGACGTGCACGAACCGCGCGAACACGTGGGCCAGCGGCATGAACAGCATCGTCCGTGAGCCCGGGGTCGAGACGACGGCGTTGAGCTTCTCGACCGAGTTGGTCGTGAGCGAGGAGAAGTTGCCGTGCGTGAGCTCGACCCCCTTGGGGCGGCCGGTCGTGCCCGACGTGTAGATGACGGTCGCGAGGTCGTCGCGCGCCGCGAGGCCGCGGCGACGGGCGATCTCGGAGTCCTCGACGTCCGCGCCCGCGGTGACCAGCGCGTCGACGGCGCCGTCGTCGATGACGAGCACCTCCCGCAGGGACACCGCCTGGTCGCGCACCTCGGCCACGGTGTGCGCGTGCTCCTGCGTCTCGACGACCAGGAGGCTGACGTCGGCGTCGGTGAGGATCCACGCGACCTGCTCGGCGGACGACGTCTCGTACAGGGGCACGGGGACCGCGCCGACGGCCCAGGTCGCCCAGTCCAGCAGCGACCACTCGTAGCGCGTGCGGGACATGATGCCGACACGGTCGCCGGGCTGGACACCCTTGGCCACCAGGCCGCGCGCGACCGCGACGATCGCGGCGTCGTACTCCCGTGCCGTCAGGGGGACCCAGCTGCCGTCGACGTAGCGCTCGACGAGCACCCGGTCCGGCGTGCTCCGTACGCGGGACGCGAGGAGGTCGTTGAGGTTGTCCGACGGATCGACCTCGACGAGGAGAGGGCTGTGGGACTCGTCCATGCTGACTCCAGTGGCAGGGGGGCGAAGGGTGCCATGAGGATACGGGACGTGTGTCCCTGGACAGGGCACCTCGCGGGGGTGGACCTGCAGGCCAGCGCGTCGCCGGTGCTGCCGGGAGCCGCAGAGGGCGGGCCGCGCCGTGTGGTCGCGCTCCCGCACCGGTCCTGACTGGCGCTAGCGTGGTGGCGCGGTGCGACGGGCGTGCCGCGGGCTGAGGCAGGAGCGAACCAGGAACATGCACGCCATCGGGGTCGACATCGGCGGGACGAAGATCGCGGCGGGCGTGGTCGACGACGAGGGGACGATCCTCGCCAAGACGCGGCGGGACACCGATCCCGACGACGTCGCCAGCATCGACGCGGCGATCGCCGACGTGTACCGCGAGCTCAGCGCGTCCTACGAGGTCCGGGAGCTCGGCCTGGCGGCCGCCGGGTTCGTGGCCTCGGACCGCTCGCGCGTCCTGTTCGCCCCCAACATCGCCTGGCGGGAGTACCCGCTGCGCGACAACGTCGCCGCGCTCATCGGTGACCCCCGGGTGCGGATCGTGGTCGAGAACGACGCGAACGCCGCCGGGTGGGCGGAGTTCCGCTTCGGCGTCGGGCGCGACGTCAGCGACATGGTGATGCTCACGCTCGGCACGGGCCTCGGCGGTGCGATCGTCACGGGCGGGCGGCTGACGCGCGGCGCCTGGGGTGCGGCGGCCGAGATCGGGCACATGCGCGTCGTGCCCGGCGGCCACTACTGCGGCTGCGGCCACGAGGGGTGCTGGGAGCAGTACGTGTCCGGCTCCGCGCTGGTGCGTGACGCCCAGGCCGCCGCCATCACGCACCCCGAGCGCGCCAGCGGCCTGCTCGCGCTCGCCGGGGGCCGGGCCGACGCGATCACGGGCCCGCTCGTGACGCGTGCGGCGCAGGACGGCGACCCGCTCGCGGTCGAGCTGCTGGGTGAGGTCGGCCGATGGGTTGGCGAGGGCGCGGCGAGCGTCGCGGCGCTGCTCGACCCCGAGCTGTTCGTCATCGGCGGCGGCGTGTCCGCAGCGGGCGACCTGCTGCTCGTCCCGGCGCGCCAGGCGTTCGGCGAGCAGCTGTCCGGCCGCGGGCACCGTCCGGAGGCGGCGATCGTCGTCGCGGACATGGGCAACGACGCCGGCATGGTCGGCGCCGCGGACCTGGCGCGGGTCTGAGCCCCGGGCGCCGGGGTGCGCAGCGCGCGGTCGGAGCGTGAGCCGTCAGACGACGGCGCCGTCGTCGTCCGTGGGCTCGCGACGCTGCGGCATCCGCCACACGAGCACGGCGACGGCGAGCACGAACAGCCCTGCCGCCGCGCGCACGAGCACGGTCGGGGCGCCCTGCCACGCGATCACCACGACCAGCAGGAACACCGGCATGCCGGCGGCTGCCACCCAGGCGAGCGTCAGCAGGGGGTCCCCGCCGAGCACCGGTCCGGGGTCCTGCGGCACGAAGTGCTCCTGGTCGTCGACGGCGCCCTCCGCGGCATCGTACTGGGAGGTGCCGTCCCAGTCCCGCCCGGTCGTCGGCGGTGCGCCGACCGTGGCGGGCGGGCCGTCGAGCACGTCGTCGTCCGCGCCGCGGTCGTCCGTGGCGCGGTCCTGGACGGGGCGGGGTGCGGGCGCCGCGCGGTCGACGGGGCCCACGGCGAGGTCGACGTCGCTCAGGCGGGCGACGATCGAGGCCCAGACGTCGTCCTCGGCGGACGACGCCGTGCTGTCGGCGCCGGGCGTCGACCCGCCTCCGGTGGGTCGACCGGGGGCGTCGGCCGGCTGCTGCGCACCGGTGGTGTCGTCAGCGCCGGCGTCGTCGTCGGGACGTGCGTCCATGGGAGCACTCTAGAGTCGGACCCGACGTACCGGCCCGTCGCGGCCGGTGGCAGGTCCGTGCAGCGGCCGACGTCCCGACCTGACGGGACGGCGCGACGGGCGTCGAGCGAGGAGACACGTTGTTCTACTGGTTGATGAAGCGGGTGTTCGTCGGGCCCCTGCTGCGTCTGGTCTACCGGCCGTGGGTGCGCGGGGCGCAGAACGTGCCCGCCGAGGGCGGCGCGATCCTCGCGAGCAACCACCTGGCGGTCATCGACTCGTTCTTCCTGCCGCTCGTGCTCGACCGGGAGATCGTGTTCATCGGCAAGCAGGAGTACTTCACCGGTGCGGGCCTCAAAGGGCGACTGACGGCGGGCTTCATGCGCGGCGTCGGCACGATCCCGGTGGACCGTGGCGGCGGCAAGGCGGGGGAGGCCGCGTTGCGTACCGGCCTGCGGCGCCTGGCGGAGGGCGGGCTGTTCGGCATCTACCCCGAGGGCACGCGCAGCCCCGACGGGCGGCTCTACCGCGGCAAGACGGGCGTCGCGCGGCTCGCGCTGGAGTCCGGCGCACCCGTGGTGCCGGTCGCCATGGTCGGGACGGACGTCGCCCAGCCGCTGGGCCGCAAGATCCCCAAGGTCATGCGCATCGGGATCGTCATCGGGGAGCCCCTGGACTTCTCCCGCTACCGCGGCATGGAGAACGACCGGTTCATCCTGCGCTCGGTGACCGACGAGATCATGTACGCGATCATGAGCCTGTCCGGCCAGGAGTACGTCGACGTCTACGCGGCCACCCAGAAGGCGCGGATCGCCACGGGCCACCCCGAGGCGGTCGACGGCACCGGCCGGATGCCCGCGGCCCCGGGCGGTCGCCCGGTCCCCGATGTCCAGGTACCGGTCCCGCCGCAGGACGAGGCCCCACCGTCAGTAGGATGAGGTGGACCCGGCCGCGCGTCGGGCCTGTGCGCGTGCCCTGCGGTACGTGCCCGCCGTCTGCTGCGTGACGCCCGGCCCCGGACCTCGGTCCCGGTGGCGGGGTGCGCGCAGGCCCCACGCTGGGCGCCGGCCGGGTGCGTCCTCGCAGCCCACGCCCCGTCAGTGCTGTGCCAACGAGAGGTGTGTCCCATGTCGGTCCGTCGCGTCGCCCTTCTGACCGCCGGCGGTTTCGCTCCCTGCCTGTCGTCCGCCGTCGGCGGGCTCATCGAGCGCTACACGGAGATCGCTCCCGAGGTCGAGATCATCGCGTACCAGCACGGCTACCACGGTCTGCTGCTGGGCGAGAGCGTCACCGTGACCCCGGAGGTGCGGGCCAAGGCCGGCATCCTCCACCGGTTCGGCGGCTCGCCGATCGGCAACTCCCGCGGCAAGCTCACCAACGCCAAGGACTGCGTCAAGCGCGGCCTGGTCGCCGAGGGCGAGGACCCGCTGAAGGTCGCGGCCGAGCAGCTCAAGGCCGACGGCGTCGACGTCCTGCACACCATCGGTGGCGACGACACCAACACGACCGCGGCCGACCTGGCCGCGTACCTGCACGAGAACGGCTACGAGCTGACGGTCGTCGGTCTGCCCAAGACCATCGACAACGACGTCGTGCCGATCCGGCAGTCGCTCGGGGCGTGGACCGCGGCCGAGGAGGCCGCCGGGTTCGCGCGCAACATCATCGGCGAGCACCGCTCGGGCCCGCGCATGCTCATCGTGCACGAGGTCATGGGCCGGCACTGCGGCTGGCTCACCGCCGCCGCCGCCGCCGAGTACCGCAAGTGGCTCGACACGCAGGAGTGGGTGCCGGAGATCGGCCTGTCGCGCGAGCGCTGGGACATCCACGGCGTCTTCCTGCCGGAGCTGGCCCTGGACATCGACGCCGAGGCCGCGCGCCTCAAGGGCGTGATGGACGAGCTCGGCAACGTCAACATCTTCCTCTCGGAGGGTGCGGGCATGCACGAGATCGTCGAGCAGCTCGAGGCTGCCGGCCAGCCCGTGGAGCGCGACCCGTTCGGGCACGTGAAGCTCGACACCATCAACCCCGGCCAGTGGTTCGCCAAGCAGTTCGCCGAGAAGCTGGGCGCCGAGAAGGTCATGGTCCAGAAGTCGGGCTACTACTCGCGCGCCGCTGCCGCGAACGCCGAGGACCTGCGCCTCATCAAGTCCATGACCGACCTGGCCGTGGAGTGCGCCCTGCGCGGCGAGTCCGGTGTCATCGGGCACGACGAGGAGGACGGCGACCGCCTGCGTGCGATCGAGTTCCCCCGCATCGCCGGTGGCAAGGCGTTCGACGTCTCCCAGCCGTGGTTCGGTGCGCTGATGTCGGACATCGGTCAGCCGCTCGTGCCCGCGAGCCACTCGTGAGCGTCGAGCCGGACGCGCGCGTCGTCGCCGGGCTCGACGCCTGGGAGACGCTGCCGGTCGGTCAGCAGCCCCAGTGGCCGGACGCGTCGCAGGTGCGGCGCGTCCGCGACCGGCTCGCGAGCCTGCCCCCGCTCGTCTTCGCGGGTGAGGCCGACGCGCTGCGGGCGCAGCTCGCAGCCGCGTCGCGCGGCGAGGCGTTCGTCCTGCAGGGCGGTGACTGCGCCGAGACCTTCGCCGAGGCCACGGCCGACAACATCCGCAACAAGATCAAGACGATCCTGCAGATGGCGGTCGTGCTCACCTACGGCGCGAGCCTGCCCGTCGTGAAGATGGGCCGGATGGCCGGGCAGTACGCCAAGCCCCGCTCGTCGGACGTCGAGACGCGCGACGGCGTGACGCTGCCCGCGTTCCGCGGCGACATCATCAACGGGTTCGACTTCACGGCCGAGGCCCGCACGCCGGACCCGGAGCGGCTGCTCGAGGCGTACCACACGTCCGCCTCGACGCTGAACCTCATCCGGGCGTTCACCACCGGTGGGTTCGCGTCGCTGCTGCGGGTCCACGAGTGGAACCGCGGCTTCACGTCGAACCCGGCGTACTCGCGCTACGAGGAGATCGCCGCGGAGATCGACCGGGCGATCCGCTTCATGGCGGCGTGCGGTGCCGACTTCGACGCGCTGCGCACGGTCGACTTCTACTCGGCGCACGAGGGGCTGCTGCTCGACTACGAGCGGCCACTGACGCGCATCGACTCCCGCACGGGCCTGCCGTACGACTGCTCGGCGCACTTCCTGTGGATCGGGGAGCGCACCCGCCAGCTCGACGCGGCGCACGTGGACTTCTTCTCCCGCGTGCAGAACCCCCTGGGCGTCAAGCTCGGGCCCACCACGACCGGGGACGACGCGATCGCGCTGATCGACCGCCTGAACCCGACGGGGGAGCCCGGCCGCCTGACGTTCGTCACGCGCATGGGCGCCGGCAAGGTCCGTGACCTGCTGCCGGCTCTCGTCGAGAAGGTGACGGCGGACGGCCGTCCCGTGACCTGGGTCTGCGACCCGATGCACGGCAACGGCATCACGTCGGCGAGCGGGTACAAGACGCGCCGGTTCAGCGACGTGATGGACGAGGTCGCGGGGTTCTTCGAGGTCCACCGCACCCTCGGGACCGTGCCCGGCGGGCTGCACGTCGAGCTGACCGGTGACGACGTCACCGAGGTGCTCGGCGGCACGGAGGAGATCGACGACGAGGGGCTCGCGCTGCGGTACGAGACGCTCGTCGACCCGCGGCTGAACCACCAGCAGTCGCTGGAGATGGCCTTCCAGGTCGTGGAGCTGCTGCGCCGCGCCTGACCACAGCACCACGAGAGCCCCGGACCGCTGAGCAGAGCGGGACGGGGCTCTCGTGGTTCCGGGACCGGCGCGGCGGCCACGGGGGTGGTGCGCGGTCGACCGCGACCCGGTCAGACCACCTGCAGGACGATCTCGGTGCCCTTCGGCACGGCCTCGCCGGCGCGCACGCTCTGCGAGCGGACGGTGCCGAAGATGCCGCCGAGGACGTTCTCGCGTCTGGCCGTGAGCCCGAGGGCCTCCAGGTCCTCCTTGGCGCGGTCGAACTGCTTGCCCGTCAGGTCGGGCATCGGGACGGTCTCCGGGCCCTTCGACACGGTCACCGCCACGACGTCGCCCCGGTGCGCGGTCGTGCCCGCGGGGGGCGTCTGGTCGATGATGCGGCCGGCCGGCACGCTGTCGTGGAACGCCTCGGTGGCCTCGACGGTCAGCGCGTCGGGGGCGAGCTGCTCCTGGGCGTCCTCGACGGTGATGCCGACGACGGACGTGACCGTCACGGGTGCCGGGCCGTCGGACAGCACCAGCGTGACGGTGGCGCCGCGCTTGACCTCGGTGCCGGGCTCCGCGGCGTTGCCGCCCGGGAGCGTGGCGCCGAGGACCTGGCCTGCCGGGGCCTCGTCGTCGTGCCGGGCCGGGCCGTACGCCGCCACGAGGTCGGCTGCGGCCAGCACCTGCTCCGCCTCCGCCTGCATGGCGCCGACCACGCCGTCGGGAACGGCGACGAGGTCGGGGCCCTTCGACACGGTGTAGGTGACGGTGCCGTCCTTCCGGACCCGTTCGCCCGCTCCGGGGTCCGTCGACACGACCGACCCCGGAGGAACCGTGTCGTCGAAGGCCTCGGCGCGGGAATGAGCGAGACCCGCGGCCTCGAGGGCGTCGACGGCGTCGGCCTCCGTGGCCTCCACCACCCCGGGCACGGTGGTGTAGGCGCCGGGTCCGAGCTCGCCGTACCACCAGATGCCTGCACCGACCAGGACGAGCGCCCCGAGGACCGCGGCCAGCAGCGGCCACCGACTGCGGCGCTCCTCGGTCGGTGCGGCCTGCTCGACGACGCCGAGCCCGATGGGCAGGGCCACCGTGCCCCCGCGGGCGTGGTCTCCGACGGGGACGCGTGCGGTGAGGGCGTCGTCGCCCGGCTCGTCCTCGCCCGCCGTGGCCTCCAGGTCGGTCTCCTCGGGGTCCGTCGCCGACGGCAGGGAGATCGACGCAGGGACGTCCGCACGTCGGTCGAGCGTCACGCCGTCGAGCGCGGCGCGGGTGCGGCGCACGAGCTGCAGGGCTGCGGCCGCGTCGACGGGGCGGTCGTCCGGCTCGTGCGCAGCGAGCGCGCCGACGAGCTCGTCGACCTCGGACGGCAGCCAGTCGACCAGCGAGGACGGCGGCGGCAGCTCGGAGCTGACGTGCTGGAACGCGACCTGGATGGGGGTCTCGCCGGTGAAGGGCTGACGGCCCGTGAGCATCTCGAACAGCATGACGCCCACCGCGTACACGTCGGTCCGTGCGTCGCTGGCACCCTGCTGCACGAGCTCCGGCGCGAGGTACGCGACCGTCCCCAGGACCGTCCCCGTGGTCGTCGCGGTGACCTCGGTCACCGCCCGGGCGAGGCCGAAGTCGGCGACGCGGACGCGGTCGTCCGACGCGATGAGGACGTTCTCGGGCTTCACGTCGCGGTGCACCAGGCCCGTGCGGTGCGCGGCGGAGAGCGCGTCGAGGACGGCCTCCGTCACCCGCAGCGCCTCGCCGACGCGCAGCGCGCCCTGCTCGGCCAGCTTCCGCCGCACGTTCGACCCGTCGACGTACTCCATCGTCAGGTAGCTGGTCTCGCCGTCGACCCCCTGGTCGAGGACCCCGACGATGCCCGGGTGCGTCAGGCGGGCGGCGCTGCGTGCCTCCCGGCGGAAGCGGGCCACGAAGGCGCCGCCCTGCGCGCCCTCGGCGAGGTGCGGGTGCATGACCTTGAGCGCGACCTCGCGGTCCAGGCGCCGGTCGATGGCCAGGTACACCGTCGCCATGCCGCCGCGCGCGATGCGCGACACGACCTCGTACCGCCCGTCGACCAGGCGGCCGACGAGCGGATCGGTGACAGTGGTTCCCACGCGCGGAAGTCTACGGTCGTGGTCGCCCGGATCCGGGGACCCGCGCCCGTCAGCCGAAACGCGTCATCAGCGTCTGCACGTTCGCGACGTACCGCCGCGTGTCGTCGTACATGCCGTTGCGCTTCACCGACCCGGCGCCCTGGTAGTACGAGGCGATGGCCGTCGGCAGGTCGGGGGACGTGCTGACGAGCGAGCGCAGGATCGCGACGCCCGCCACGACGTTGTCGTCCGGGCTCAGCAGGTTCAGCTGCCGCCCCACGAGCTGGGAGGCCCACTCGCCGGACGAGGGGATGACCTGCATGGTGCCGATCGCGTTCGCGGGGGACACGGCCGTGTGGTCGAAGCCCGACTCCTGGTGCGCCACGGCCTGGGCGAGCCGCGGGTCCACGCCCATGGCGCGTGCGGTCGCGGCGACCTTGTTCTGCATCTCGGTGCGCGAGGGCACCCCGCTCGCCAGCAGTGTGCGCTTGTTCTGGTTCGCCGCGTCGACCACGTCGCTCGCGTAGGTGCGTCCCGCGAACGTGTTGCCGACCAGCTGGGTGGCCGGGGCCGGGGTGGCGGTGGCACCGGGGATCGTGAGCTGCTGGCCGGCGCGGATCGTGGCCCGTGCGTCCAGCCCGTTGGCGGCGACGACGGCGGCCACGGTCGTGCCGTGGCGTGCGGCGAGCGCCGAGACGGTGTCGCCGGAGCGGACGGTGTAGGTGCCGGCGGCCGGTGCCGCCTGCGGTGCGGCGGGCGGGGGTGCGGCCGGCTGCGAGGCCGCGGCGGTCCCTGCACCGGGGATGGTCAGTGTCTGGCCGGCACGGATGAACGCGCGCGAGTCGAGCCCGTTGGCGGCGACGACGGCGGCGACGGTGGTCCCGTGGCGTGCGGCGACGGCGGAGACCGAGTCCCCGCGCTGCAC
>JAEWEJ010000313.1 GCA_023389455.1 Actinomycetes bacterium
CTTCCCCACGGCGCGCTGCCGCGCCAGCGGCGGGCGCCGGAGGGTTCCTGACGCGGGCCGCGCGGGCCGCGAGGTGAGGGGGTGGCGTCGAGCCGCGCGAGGTCAGCGGGTGGCGTCGAGCCGCGCGAGCTCGCCCGCGACGTCGTACGCGGGCTGCGGCCACCCCAGGTCCAGGTCCGACAGCGCCCGGTGCAGCAACGCACCGACCGCGAGCCGGGCGTACCACTTGCTGTCGGCCGGCACCACGTACCAGGGCGCCACGTCGGTGGACGTACGGTCGAGGACGTCCTGGTAGGCGGCCTCGTACGCGGGTCGCCGCAGGCGGACGTCCACGTCGGACGGGTCGTACTTCCAGTGCTTGTCCGGCCGTTCGAGGCGGGTGCGCAGCCGCCGGTACTGCTCGTCGGGCGAGACCCACAGCAGCACCTTGACGACGGTCGTGCCGGACGCCGCCACCTGCCGCTCGAACCGGTTGATCTCGTCGTACCGGCCCTGCCACACGTCGGGTGCGACCAGCTCGTCCACGCGCACCGCCAGGACGTCCTCGTAGTGCGAGCGGTCGAACACGCCGATGGACCCGGGCCGCGGCAGCGCCCGCCGCACGCGCCACAGGTAGTGGTGGCGGCGCTCCTCGGCCGTGGGGACGCCGAACGCCCGCAGGGCGACCCCCTGCGGGTCGACCAGGCCGAGGACGTTGCGGACGATGCCGCCCTTGCCGGACGTGTCCAGGCCCTGCAGGACGAGCAGCACCGAGCGCGTGCCGCCCGTGCGGCCGTCGGCGTAGAGCCGCTCCTGCAGGTCGGACAGGTCGTCCCCCAGTGCCGCGAGCGCCTGCTCGCCGTCGGCGCGTGAGCCCTCGAAGCCGGGCGTGGCGCCCGCGTCGACGTCGACGAGCCGCAGGCCCGGTGCCGCGCGCAGCAGGTCGACCGCCGCGTCACGGCGGGTGGCGAGCGTCTCCTCGGCCGCCGTCGCCGCGGCGGCGGCGCGCGTCGCAGCCTCGTGGTCGGCCTCGGCGGCGGACCGCTCGGCCTCGGCCGCGCGGCGTTCGGCCTTCGCGACCTTGGCGGCGGCCTTCTCTGCGGCCTTCTCGGCGGCCTTCTCGGCCGTCCGGCGTGCCTTCGCCTCGGCCTTCGCGCGCTTCCTGGCGTCCTTCGCCTCCTTGGCGGCCTTCTTGGCGGCCTTCCTGTCGGCCTTCTTGCCGGCCTTCTTGTCGGCCTTCTTGCCCGCCTTCCTGCCCGCCTTCTTCCCGGACGCCGGCGTCGGCGACCCCGTCCCGGCGGCTGCACCGGGGGCGTCCGTCAGCGCGGCGACAGGCGCGCTGGTCGACGCGCCCGTCGTCAGGGACTCGGCGCCGCCACCCGTCCCGGGGCTCTGCTCGTCGCTCGTCGTGCCGGCCTTCTTCACCATGGGGTCCTCCTGGTCGGGCGGCGGCGCGCGGTCGGTGCTGCGGTGGTCAGGGTCGTGCCGCGAACCGCTCGAGCAGGTCGGCGTGGCCGCCGACGATGACGAGGTCGTTCGCGGAGATGCGGGTCTCCGGTGTCGCGTACTGGAAGTCGATGCCGGGGGACTTCACGCCGATGATGGTCACCCCGTAGCGCTCGCGCACCTTGGACTGCGCCAGCGTGAAGCCCTGCGTCTCCTTCGGCGGGCGCATCTTCACGACCGTGAACCCGTCCTCGACCTCGATGTAGTCGAGCATCTTGCCGCTGACGAGGTGGGCGACCCGCGAGCCGGCGTCCGCCTCCGGGAGCACGACGTGGTGCGCGCCGATGCGCTGCAGGATGCGGGCGTGCTCGGAGCTGATGGCCTTGGCCCAGATCTGCGGCACGCCGATGTCGACGAGGTTGCCGGTGATGAGCACCGACGCCTCGAGGTACGACCCGACGCCGACGACCGCGACGGGGAACTCGCGCGCGCCGAGCTGCTCGAGCGCCTCGGGGTTGACCGCGTCGGCCTCCACCAGCGGGATGCGGCCGGCCCACTGCGCGACCAGCTCCGGGTTGCGCTCGACCGCGAGCACGTCCTGCCCCAGGCGGTCGAGGGTCGCGGCGATCGCGGAGCCGAAGCGACCCAGGCCGATGACCAGGACGCCGGAGCCCGTCTTCGGGGTGCGCGGTGCGGTGCGCGGCTCGCCGCCACCTGCGCGCAGGCTGTCAGCCAATGATGGGTCTCTCCTCCGGGTAGCGGATCACACGACGACGGTTGCGCAGCGCGAGCGCGGCGGCAAGCGTCATCGTGCCGGTCCGGCCGATGAACATGAGCACGAGCAGCACGTACTTCGCGGGTGTCGGCAGGTCGGCCGTGATGCCGGTCGACAGCCCGCACGTCGCGAACGCGGAGATCACCTCGAAGAGGATGCGGTCCAGCGTCAGGCCGGTCATCGCCAGCAGCAGGAGCGACGCGACGAGCACGATGGTCGCCGAGATGAAGCCGACCGCGATGGCCACCTGGAGGGTCTCGCGGGGGATGCGCCGTCCGAACGCCTCGACGTCGCGGTCCCCCCGGCCCTCGGCGACGATCGCGAGCAGCATGACGGCGAGGGTCGTGACCTTGATGCCGCCGGCCGTGGAGGCGGACCCGCCGCCCACGAACATCAGGGCGTCGAGCAGCAGCCACGTGCCCTCGTGCATCTGCCCGACGTCGACGGTCGAGAAGCCGCCGGAGCGTGGCATGACGCCGGCGAACAGCGAGGCGAGGATGGTCCCGCCCCCGTCGAGCGGTTTGAACGTGCCCGGGTTGGTCCACTCGAACGCGGCGACGACGACCGAGCCGAACACCACCAGGCCGATGCTCGTGGTGATCGTGAGCTTGGAGTGCAGGTTCCAGCGGCGCGGGGAGCGCAGGTAGTGCGCGACGTTGAGGATGACCGGGAACCCGAGGGACCCGATGAAGACGCCGACGATGATCGGCAGCAGCATCCACCAGTCGGAGACGAACGGTGCCAGCCCCTCGGGCGTGGGCACGAACCCGGCGTTGTTGAAGGCGGAGACGGCGTAGAAGAGCGCGTGCCACGCGGCAGTGCCCAGCGGCTCTCCGTGGACCAGCAGCCGGGGGAGCAGGACGAGCGCGATGACGACCTCGAGCGACGTCGAGGTGATGATGACGGTCCGCACCAGGGAGCCGACCTCGCCGAGGCGGGTGACCTTCGTCTCGGACGACACGAGCAGCCGCTGCGTCAGGCCGATCCGGCGCGAGACCGCCATGCCCAGCAGCGACGCGAGCGTCATGACGCCCAGCCCGCCGATCTTGATCGCGACGAGGATGACCGCGAGCCCCCACCCGGACCAGTACTCGCCCGTCGGGACGACGACCAGACCGGTGACGGTCGTCGCCGACGTCGCGGTGAACAGCGCGTCGACGAACGGCGCGCGCTCGCCGTCGGCCGTGGCCCACGGCGTCCACAGCAGCGCGGTGATGGCCCCGATGACGAGCGCGAACACCCCGAGCGCCAGGCGTGCGGGGGACTGTCGCGCGGACCGGTCGACGTACTCGCGTGCGCGCCACGCCAGGCCTGGGCCCGCCGCCATCCCACCTCCCGCTGACTGTCCCGCTGCTCGTGCCGTGCCGACAGGCACACTCTGGCACGGGTGGTGACCTCGCACGCGCGGTCGCCACCCGCGGCACGTCGGGTCGACACGCGCGGCGCGGCGGTGGGACGGTGTGCCCATGCTCGCCACCGACGCGCACCCGGACGCGCCCGGCGACGGTCCGCCGACCCTGCGCGTCGTGTGGTCGACCGAGCTCATGGCGTACGACTTCGGCTTCGGCCACCCGATGACCTCGGACCGGATCGACCTGACGATCGCGCTCGCCGCCCAGCTCGGCCTGCTGGAGCGGTCCGACGTCGAGGTCGTCGGCGCGCAGCCCGCGTCGGACGAGCTGCTGGCCACGGTCCACGACCCGGCCTACGTCGCCGCCGTGCACGCCGCGTCGGAGCGCGGGGAGCCCGACCTGGCCCGGGGCCTGGGCACCCGCGACGACCCGCTCTTCCCGCAGATGCACGACGCGGCCGCACGTGTCGTGTCCGGCACGGTCGACGCGATGCTGGCGGTCTGGCACGGGCGCGCGCAGCACGCGTTCAACGTGGGCGGCGGGCTGCACCATGCCCGGCGCGACGCGGCGTCGGGGTTCTGCGTGTACAACGACGCGGCCGTGGCGATCCGTGCGGTGCTGGACGCCGGCGCGCGGCGCGTGGCCTACGTCGACATCGACGCGCACCACGGCGACGGCGTGCAGGCCGTGTTCTGGGACGACCCCCGCGTGATGACGGTGTCGGTGCACGAGACCGGCCACGCGCTGTTCCCGGGCACGGGGTACCCGACGGAGACCGGGGGGCGGGGCGCCGAGGGGGCCGCGGTGAACGTCGCACTGCCCTCACGTACCGACGACGCGGGGTGGCTGCGTGCCATCGACGCGGTCGTGCCGGCGGTGCTGCGCGAGTTCGCTCCCGACGTGCTGGTCACGCAGCACGGCTGCGACACCCACCGCATGGACCCGCTCGCGACCCTGCGGGTGTCCGTCGACGCCCAGCGTCGCGCGGCGGGGATGCTCCACGACCTCGCGCACGAGGTCTGCGACGGCCGGTGGGTCTCGCTCGGCGGCGGCGGCTACGCCGTGCTCGACGTCGTGGCGCGCAGCTGGTCGCACCTGGTGGGCGTGGCGTCGCACCGGCCCGTCGACCCCTGCACCCCGGTGCCCGAGCAGTGGCTGGACGTGGTGCGGCTGCGGTACGGGCGCGAGGCGGTCCCGTGGATGACCGACGACGCGCCCGCGACGTTCCGTCCGTGGTCGCAGGGCTACGACCCGGCGGACGACGTCGACCGGGCGATCCGGGCGACGCGCACCGCGGTGTTCCCCGCCCTGGGCCTGGACCCGGAGCTCGACTGACCGCGCGTGACGGCGCCGGCGCTGGGCCGCGCGGGTGTCCCCGCCTTCCCACCTGTCACACGCGCCACTACTGTTGACCAGGCACCCGGAACGTCGGGTGCGCGTCGCCGGCGCTCCCCGGTCAGCAGGAGGCCGGAGCATGAGCGAGGAGCAGGACGGGCCCCGGGGTCGCGTGCGCTTCCTCACGGTCAACGAGGTCGCGGACCTCATGCGGGTCTCCCGGATGACCGTGTACCGGCTGGTGCACGCGGGAGAGCTGCCGGCGGTGCGCGTCGGACGGTCGTTCCGCGTGCCGCAGGACGCGCTCGACGCCTACCTGCGCTCGTCCGCGACCGTCGAGCCGGAGGCCTTCGGCGAGGAGCGTCGCAGCTCCTGAGCGACGCCGCCGGGCGTCGGTCCGCAGCCACGCCGTTCGCGGTCGCGGGGGCCGATCGCGTAAGGTGGGTGCTCGGACTTCTGCGTGCGTGGGTGATTCGGGTCGGCCCGATGCGCACCGCGCGTCGATCGACCACCATTCACGGCTCTGCTGGGTCGTGACCGGACACGAGTGAGGACCGCATGGGCTCCGTCATCAAGAAGCGCCGCAAGCGCATGGCGAAGAAGAAGCACCGCAAGCTGCTGCGCAAGACGCGCCACCAGCGTCGCAACAAGAAGTGAGCTGACGCCGCTCGTCGGCGAGCAGTGCACCGCGGGCCCGGTCGGACGACCGGGCCCGACGTGTGTCCGGGGGCGCCCCCGGCGGCCGGGGCTCTGTGCTGCAACGATGTACTTTGGGTGTCCGCGACGCGGGGCGAGGGCGCTCCGGGCCGGGCCGCGAAGGAGGCGAGGACGCACGTGAGGGCACGACGCGGCGGTGCCGTGACCATGCACGAGGTCGCCGCGCGCGCCGGGGTGTCCATCAAGACGGTGTCCAACGTGGTCAACGGGTACCCGTACATCCGCGACAGCACGCGGCAGAAGGTCGAGGCGGCGATCGCCGAGCTCGGCTACCAGCTGAACACGACCGCCAGGAACCTGCGGCGTGGGCGCACGGGACTGGTGGGTCTGGCCGTCCCCGAGCTCTCGCTGCCGTACTTCGCCGAGCTCGCCGACTCGGTGATCCGGGCGGCGGACGCGCGGGGTCTGACGGTGCTGATCGAGCAGACCGGGGCCGTGCGCGAGCGTGAGCTCGAGGTGCTCCGCAGCGAGCGTCGCCGCATGACCGACGGGCTCATCTACTCCCCGCTCGCACTGGGTCCCGACGACGTGTCCGAGCTCGAGGGCCTGGACCACCCGATGGTGCTGCTGGGAGAGCGCATCTTCGGGGGGCCGGCGGACCACGTGACGATGCGCAACGTGGAGGCGGCCGCCGCGGCGACGCAGCACCTGATCGACCTGGGCCGTCGCCGTATCGCCGTCGTCGGCGCGCACCCGGGCGAGGTGATGGGCTCCGCCGCGCTGCGTGTTCAGGGCTACCGCCAGGCGCTGGAGGCGAACGGGATCCCGTTCGACCCGGCCCTGGTGGGCGAGGCCTGGATGTGGCAGCGCGCCGGCGGCGCGCAGGCCATGGCCCGGCTGCTCGACGAGGACCTCGGGATCGACGCGGTGTTCGGCCTCAACGACGCGCTCGCGCTCGGCGCCCTGCACACGCTGCACCGACGGCACGTGGACGTCCCCGGGCAGGTCGCGGTGATCGGCTTCGACGACATCGACGAGACCGCGTACGCGGCGCCGACGCTGTCCACCGTCAACCCCGGCCGCGAGCAGATCGCGACGACGGCGGTGGACCTGCTGGTGGCGCGGATCGAGGGCACGGACGAGGACCGGCCGTTCCAGCAGGTGCTCGCCGACTTCTCGGTCGTCGCGCGCGAGTCGACCCTCGGCGAGGCCGCGCACGCCTGACCGGTCGCCGCGCGGGTGGGTCGCCGCGCCCGGACCCGCGGCGGCGTGACCACCGGCCGAGGGCGAGCCGTCTGCTCTCCTCCCGGCGTGGTCGCGTTGACGTCCTCGGCAGGGTCGTGCAGTCTGGTCCGGCTACAACGATGTAGATGACCTGAGGAGCGCACGATGACGTGGGCACGCACCCCTCCCATGGGGTGGAACAGCTGGGACTGCTACGGCACGACCGTCACCGAGGCCGAGGTCCTGGCGAACGCCCGGTTCATGGCCGAGCACCTCGCGCCGGCGGGGTGGGACACGGTGGTCGTCGACATCGACTGGTCCGACCCGGACGCCCGCCCGCACGGCTACGTCGCCGACGCCCGCCTGGTGCTCGACGAGCACGGCTACCCGCAGCCCGCGCCCGGGCGGTTCCCCTCCTCCGCCGACGGCACCGGGTTCACGGCCCTCGCCGCCCAGGTCCACGCGCTGGGGCTGCGGTTCGGCGTCCACGTGCTGCGCGGCGTGCCGCGCCGTGCCGTCGCCGCCGCGCTGCCGGTGCCGGGTGGCGACGGCTGGACCACCGCCGACATCGCCGACCCCACGTCGACCTGCCCCTGGAACGGCCACATGGTCGGTCTCGACCACACGCACCCCGGCGCGCAGGTGTGGCTCGACGGCCTCGTCGCCCGCCTCGCCGCGTGGGGCGTCGACCTGGTGAAGCTGGACGACGTCCTCGCGCCGTTCCACGCGGACGCGGTGACCGCGTGGGGCACCGCGATCGCCCGTTCCGGCCGGGACGTCGTGCTCTCGCTGTCGCCGGGGACCCGGCTGTCCACGGAGCACCTGCCGGTGCTGCGCGAGCACGCCGCGATGTGGCGCGTCTGCGACGACCTGTGGGACCGCTGGGAGGACGTGCACGCGAACTTCGCGCGGCTCGCCCGGTGGGCACCGCACCAGCGCCCCGGCGGCTGGGCCGATGCCGACATGCTGCCGCTCGGCCGTATCGGCATCCGCGCCGAGCGCGGCGAGGACCGCAGCAGCCGGCTGACGCCCGACGAGCAGCGGACCCTGCTGACGCTGTGGGTCATGGCGCGGTCCCCGCTCATGATGGGCGGCGACCTGCCGACGTCCGACGACGCCACGATCGCGCTGCTGACCACGCCCGCCGTGGGGCACGTCCTGCGCGCGGGCGTGGACGGGCGCGAGCTCCTGCGCGAGCCGGCCGCCGATGCCCGTGACCACGGCGAGGTGATCGTCTGGGCCGCGCGCGACGGCGGGGACCCGGACCGTCGGTACGTCGCCGTCTTCTGGACGGGCGCACACCCCCGCGCCGAGCGGCTGCCCGTGCCGTCCCTCGTGGGCGACCACGACGCGCGCCGCGGGCCGTGGTCCGTCCGGGACCTGTGGTCGGGGGCCGTCCTGCCCGCTCCCGCCGTCACGGTGGACGAGCCCCACGGGGTGCTCGACCTCGACGTGCCGGCGCACGGGGTGCGGTGGGTCGAGCTCAGCCGCGCCTGAGCGCACCCGCCCTCGCGTCCGCCCGTCCGCCGGTCCCGGGCGACCCCCGGTCCGCACCACCCGCACCACCGGCACCACCCGCACCACCCGCACCACCGACAGGAGACGTCATGATCCCCGTCCGGCTCACCCTGGACCCCGCGTTCCGGGTCGCGCCCGTCCACCGCCGCACGTTCGGCTCGTTCGTCGAGCACCTCGGGCGCTGCGTCTACACCGGCATCCACGACCCCGGGCACCCGACGGCGGACCGGGACGGGTTCCGCCAGGACGTCATCGACCTGACCCGGGAGCTCGGCGTCTCGACCGTGCGGTACCCCGGCGGCAACTTCGTCTCGGGGTACCGGTGGGAGGACGGCATCGGCCCGCTCGACCAGCGGCCGCGCCGCCTCGACCTGGCATGGCACTCCACCGAGCCGAACACCGTCGGCGTCGACGAGTTCATGCGCTGGGCGGCGCGGGCGGGCGTCGAGCCGATGATGGCGGTCAACCTCGGCACCCGGGGCGTCCAGGAGGCGCTCGACCTGCTGGAGTACTGCAACGTGCCCGGCGGCACCGCGCTGTCCGAGCTGCGGCGCGCGAACGGCGCGCCCGACCCGTACCGCGTGCGGATGTGGTGCCTGGGCAACGAGATGGACGGCCCCTGGCAGACCGGGCACAAGACGGCGTACGAGTACGGGCGTCTGGCTGCCGAGACCGGCCGGGCCATGCGGATGGTCGACCCGGACCTGGAGCTCGTCGCGTGCGGGTCGTCGAACTCCTCGATGGAGACCTTCGGCGAGTGGGAGCGGGTCGTGCTCACCGAGGCGTACGACCAGGTCGACTACGTCTCGGCGCACGCCTACTACTGGGAGGAGGACGGCGACCTCGGGTCCTTCCTCGCGTCCGCGGTCGACATGGACCACTTCGTGGAGTCGGTCACGGCGACGGCCGATGCCGTGCGCGCCGCGCAGCGCCGCAGCAAGCGCATCCACGTCTCGTTCGACGAGTGGAACGTCTGGTACCAGAAGCGGGCGGAGTCCCGTCCGCCCACCGGTGACGACTGGCCCGTCGCGCCCGTCCTGCTCGAGGACCGCTACGACGTCGCCGACGCCGTGGTGGTCGGGAACCTGCTCATCAGCCTGCTGCGGCACTCGGACCGGGTGCACGCCGCGTCGCTGGCGCAGCTGGTCAACGTCATCGCCCCGATCATGACCGAGCCGGGGGGCCGCTCGTGGCGGCAGACGATCTTCCACCCGTTCGCGGGCACCGCCCGGTACGCCCGTGGTGACGTGCTGCAGGTCGCCGTCGAGGCGCCGACGTACGAGACGGCCCGCTACGGCGACGTCGCGCTGGTGGACGCGGTCGCGACGCGCGACGAGGAGACGGGGGACGTCGCGGTGTTCGTCGTCAACCGGTCGACGGGGGCGCCCGCCGCGCTCGACGTGGACCTGCGCGCGCTGCCCGGGCTGCGGCTGGTCGAGGCGGCGACCCTGGCGAACCCCGACCGCGCGTGGTCCGCCACCGCGGACGACGACACGTCGGTGCTGCCCCGGGCGAACACCAGCGCCCGGCTGGTCGACGGGCGCCTCGGCGCCACCCTGCCCCCGGTGTCGTGGAGCATGCTGCGGCTGGGCACGGGGGACTGATCCCCGGCCGCCGGCGGGCGGGGGCCGCGGGGGACCGCAGCCCGACCGCCCGTCGGCCGCACCCGCGTGCCC
>JAEWEJ010000300.1 GCA_023389455.1 Actinomycetes bacterium
GCGTTCCACCGCGCGGTCGCCGACGGCTCCGGCAACACGGTGCTCTCCGCGCTGCTCGACGCGCTGGCCGGCGCGCACGCCCGGCGCCGCGTCTGGGACGAGCTGCACGACCTGGCGGGCGACCGCACGTTCGAGGAGCACGACGCGGTGCTCGCCGCCGTGACCTCGCGCGACCCGGACCGCGCGCGCCTGCGGATGGCGATGCACATGGTCGGCGTGGAGGACCTGCTCGCGACGACCAGCACCGACGGCCCGGCACCGCGTCGCCGGACGGTCGGGGAGCCCGCCGCGGTCCGCTGACCTCGCGCCGGTCGGCACCGGGCACGGGCCGCGGCCGGCGTGGCGCGTCAGCCGGACCGGGTGTCCGTCGGCACGCCGCACGCGGCCAGGACCGCGTCGTACAACGCCCCGCGCAGCGCGTCCGACGCCGCGACGTGGAACACGGGCTGTTCGACGCCGTCCACCACGGCCCGCACGCCGAGCACGGTGCCGCGCTTGTCCTCGGCGATCGCGTGCAGGTCGCACCGGGCCGGGACGGCCGGCAGCACCACGAGGCCCCCGGGCGGCGGCGCCGCCGAGTCCACGTCGAGGACCCAGTCCGCGTCGGCCCCCGGCGGTCGCAGCAGCGTGGTGCCGAGCACGGCCACCAGGCGCACGTGCGGACCACCGGGCACGGGCTCGACGCGCAGCGTCATGTCCGCCACCGCCGCGCCGTCGACGTCGCGCACGGCCAGCTCGTCCGCGAGGGCCACCCGCAGCCCGCGCGCCACGGCGGCGGCGGCGCAGTCCTCCCCGTGGATCCGGCGCAGGTCGTCCGTCCGGTCGGTCGGCGTCACGACGACCGTGCCGGAGCGCCCGTCGGCGGTCGTGACGTCGAGCGCGACGGACGCGACCGGGTCACCGTCCGCGTCCGGCCCGCACGACGCCGGCCCCAGCGGCACGGCCACGCGTCGCATCGAGCCCGCCGCGACCTCGCGCCCCTCGGTCGCCGTCCCACCGACGAGGTCGCTGGTCAGCGCGGCCCCGGTCACGGTCACGTCGACCGGGCCGGTGTTGCGCACCTCGAGCACGACGACCCGGGAGACACGCTCGGTGCGGCGCTGGGCGATCTCGACCTCGAACGTGAGCCCGGGCGGCAGCCCGGGCGACGCGGTCACGGTCGAGGACGGCACGGTCGAGGACGGCCCGGTCGAGGACGGCACGGTCGAGGACGGCCCGGTCGGCCCGGCGCCGGGCGCTGCCGGGCCGCAGCCCGCGAGGCCCGTCAGCACGAGCAGGCCCACCAGGACGCCCACGGCCCCGCGCGCCCCCGTCCCGACCATGCCCCGAGCGTCGCACGTGACCCGGCCGGCGCGGCACCCCTCCCGGCGTCCGGGGGTGGCCGGACGGTGTCAGAGCGAGCGGTCGGGGGTGGCCGGACGGCTCAGAGGGGGCGGTCGGGGGTGGAGTCGCGCAGCACGACCTCGGTGGGCACGGTGCGCACGCGGGGCTCGCCGCGGTGGTCCTCGAGGGCGAGCTCGGTGGCCAGGCGCCCGACGTCGAGCAGCGGCACGCGGACCGTCGTCAGCGGCGGCACGACGTCCCGCAGCGTGAGGATGTCGTCGAACCCGGCCAGGGCGACGTCCTGCGGGACGCGCACGCCCAGGTCGCGCGCGGCGGCCAGCGCACCGAGCGCCATGACGTCGTTGACGGCGAACACCACGTCGACGTCGGCACCGAGGTCCAGCAGCTCGCGCATCGCCGCCTCGCCGCCCTCGTGCGTGAACTCCCCCGTCACGACGTGCGCCGGGTCGACCGGCGACCCCAGCGCGGCGAACGCGTCCGCGAACGCCTCCCGGCGCTCCCTCGCGGTCAGGTGGGTCAGGGGCCCGCCGAGCACGGCGGGGCGCCGGTACCCGCGGGCGTGCAGCGCCCGGGCCAGCGCCGCGGCACCCGCGGCGTTCTCGACGACCACCGTGTCGACGCCCAGCACCGGCTGCCCCACGAGGGCGGCGGACCCGCCGGCGGCGACGTAGTCACCGAGGGCGCGCCGCATGACGTCGTTCGCGTCGGCGTCGTCGTGGCGGCCGCCGGCGACGACCACGGCCCGCGCGCGCTGACGCTGCAGCAGCCGGACGAGCTCGACCTCGCGCTCCGGCTGGTGCTGCGTGCTGGTCAGGGTCACCTGGAGCCCGGACGCGTCGGCGGCCGCGGTCACGCCCGCGGCGATCGACGAGAAGTACGGGTCGGTGATGTCGTGGACGACCAGGCCGACCGACGTGGTGCGACCCCGCGCCATGGCCTGCGCGTTGGCGTCGGGCGTGTAGCGCAGGCGCTCCGCGGCGGCGAGCACCCGGTCACGCAGGTCGGGGCGCACCGTGCGGTTCGCGCTGCCGTTGATGGCCCGCGAGGCGGTGGCGAGCGAGACGCCGGCCTCCCGGGCGACGTCGCTCAAGGTCACGCTGGCGGCCATGGTCGAAGGCTAGGGCACGCGACGGCTCACGCGCCGGTGGTCGACCACCCGGGGTGGCGGCGGGCGTGCAGGCCCCGTCAGGCGCGGACCTCCTGCGCCGGGGCGGGCAGGCCCGCACCCGAGCGGTCGTCGGGCCGCGACGGCGGCTGCGACCGCGCGTACGCGGTGCGCGGCAGCCCGTACGCCAGGTCGACGGCGGTCTCCAGCGCCTCGTCGAGGTCGAGCCGGTGCTCGACGACGAGGCGGGCCAGGTACCCCGCGTCGATGCGCCGCGCGAGGTCGTGACGTGCGGGGATCGACAGGAACGCCCGGGTGTCGTCGACGAACCCGGTGGTGTTGGCGAACCCCGCGGTGTCGGTGACGGCCTCGCGGTACCGGCGCATGCCGTCGGCGGAGTCGAGGAACCACCACGGTGCGCCGAGCCGGACCGCCGGGTAGACGCCCGCCAGGGGCGCCAGCTCGCGGCTGAACGTGTCCTCGTCCAGCGTGAACAGCACCAGCCGCAGGCGGGGGTGGTGCCCGAAGGCCGTCAGCAGGGGCCGCAGCGCCCGGACGTACTCGGTGGCGACGGGGATGTCGTAGCCCACGTCGTGGCCGCGCGCGGACAGCACGCCCGGGTCGTGGTCGCGCAGCGCACCGGGGTGCAGCTGCATGACCAGCCCGTCCTGGGTCGACATGCGGGCCATCTCGAAGAGCATGTGCGCCGAGAACGCCTCCGCGGCGGCGGGGTCGACGTCCCCGCGCAGGGCCGCCGCGAACACGGCGGAGGCGTCGGACTCGTCCATCGGCGTGGTGTCGGCGCGCACGTGGCCGTGGTCGGTCGCGCGGGCACCTGCCTCGACGAAGGCCCACCGCCGGGCCTCCAGCGCACGCAGGAAGTCCCGGTAGGACCCGATCGGCACGCCCGCGCGCTCGCCGAGCAGCTCGACGTCCTGCGCCCACCCGGGACGGTCCACGTGCAGCACGGCGTCGGGCCGGAACGTCGGCACGACGCGCTCGCCCCAGCCGCGGGCGGCGAGGTCGGCGTGGTCGGCGAGCGTCGCGGAAGCCGGGTCCGTGGTCGCGATGATCTCGATGCCGAACCGGTCGAGCAGCGCGAGCGGCCGGAACTCCGGCTCGGCCAGACGGGCCGCGATGGTGTCGTACGCCGCGTCGGCGGTGGCGGCGGACAGCCGCTGCGTGACGCCGAGCACCTCGACCAGGACGTGCTCCATCCAGAACCGCGTCGGGGTGCCCCGGAACAGGTGCCAGTGCGCCGCGAAGGTCCGCCAGATCGCACGGGGGTCCGTCTCGACCGGTCCGCCGTCGCGGCGCGGCACGCCCAGCGCGTCGTGCGGGACGCCCTGCGAGACGAGCATCCGCACCAGGTAGTGGTCGGGCACCACCAGGAGGGACGCGGGGTCCCCGAACGGTTCGTCACGTGCGAGCACGCCGGCGTCGACGTGCCCGTGCATCGCGACGATCGGCAGGCCCTGCGTCGCGTCGAGGATCTGGCGGGCGACGGGCCGGGTGACCGGGTCGGCCGGCAGGGCGCGCTCCGGGTGCAGCGCCCAGCGGGGAGCAGCGGCTGCGGTGTCGGGCATGGGTCCTCCAGCGCCGGTCCACGGTGGCGCGTCGGCGCGCCCCCGCGGTGCGGACGACGCAGGTCGCCCACCACGGTGAATACGTTTGCAGAGGCGACCCTGCCACCCGTCGACGCACGATGCAAGACCGTGGCGGACCCCCTTGCGCCGCCGCCACGGCACGTGCTGAAATCGCTTTCATCGCCTGCCCGTCGGCGCGACCCGCCCGCGGGACCGACGAGCCGCCGGCGCACGGCGCACCGGGGCACCGACGCGGAGGAGCACCCATGGCCGTCACGCTGCGCGACGTCGCACGTGCCGCCGGTGTCTCGGCCGCCACCGCGTCACGTGCGCTGTCCGCGCCGGACCTCGTCGCCCCGGAACGGCGCGAACGCGTCCGTCGCGCCGCGCGCGAGCTCGGCTACCGGCCCAACCGCGCGGCGCGCGAGCTCATCACCGGACGCAGCGGCCACCTGTGCCTCGTGGTCCCGGACCTGGAGAACCCGTTCTTCTCGGCCGTCGCCAAGGCGGTCCAGGCCCGCGCCCGGGCCGCCGGGCACGCCGTCGTCGTCGCCGACGCCGAGGAGGACCCGCACCTGGAGGCCGAGCTGGTCGCGCAGCTCGGCGGGCAGGCCGACGGCGTGCTGCTGTGCTCCCCGCGCATGTCGGCCGAGGACCTCGCGGAGGTCGCGACCGACGGTCCGCCCGTGCTGCTCGTCAACCGCGAGGGCGCCGGGCTGCCGTCCGTCGCGGTCGACAACCGCGACGGCGTGCGGCAGGCCGTGCGTCACCTGCACGCGCTCGGGCACCGGCGCATCGCCTACGCGGGCGGCCCGGCGGGGTCGTGGTCGGACGCCCGGCGGCGCGACGGGCTGGCCGCGCTCGAGCTCGACGTCGAGGTGCTGGACCTCGGGTCGCACGCCCCGGTGTTCGCCGGCGGCGTCGGCGCGGCCGACCTCGTCGTCGCCAGCGGCGCGACCGCCGTGCTCACGCACAACGACCTCATGGCGCTCGGCGTGATGGACCGGCTGCGCGCCCGCGGCGTCCGGGTGCCCGACGACGTGTCGGTCGTCGGGTTCGACGACGCACCCGTCGCCACCATCGTCACGCCCGCGCTGACCACGGTCTCCATGCCGCTGGCACGCCTGGGCCGCACCGCCGTCGACCTGCTGCTCGCCCCTCGCGGCGACGACGTCCCGCACACCGCCCTGCCCGTCGAGCTCGTGGTGCGCGCCAGCACCGCGCCGCCCCCGTGAGACCGGAGCCCCGATGACCCTGCCCCGCCTGTCCGCCGCTACCTGGGCGCAGCGCACCGACCACGGGCTCCCCGAGGGTGTGAGCGGACCGACGGTCGACCCGGCCGCGCTCACCGTCGGCCAGGTGCACCTGGGCATCGGCGCCTTCCACCGCGCCCACCAGGCGGTCTGCACGGAGGACGCCGCGGCGGCGACCGGGGCGACCGGCTGGGGCCTGCTCGGCGTCACGCAGCGCAGCGCCCGCGTGGCCGACCAGCTGCGACCGCAGGACGGCCTGTACGGCGTGCTCACCACGGGCGCCGACACGACGTCGCTGCGCGTCGTCGGGTCGGTGCGCGACGTCGCGTTCCCCGGCCACGACACCCCGCGGGTGCTCACGACGGTCGCAGCGCCGACCACGCACGTCGTCAGCCTGACGGTCACGGAGAAGGGCTACCGCCGTGCGGCCGACGGCGGGCTGGACACCGCCGCGCCCGACGTCGCCGCGGACCTCGGCGCCGCGACCACGGAGCTGGGACGCGACGACGACGCCGCGGCACTCACCCCGATCGGCATGCTCGTGCGCGGGCTGGTCCGTCGGCACCGCACGTCCGGAGCGCCCCTCACGGTGGTGAGCTGCGACAACCTCGCGGACAACGGGACCGTGCTGGCCGGCCTGGTCACCCAGGCCCTGGCCGCCGTGCCCGGTGCGGACGCGGTCGCCGACTGGGTCGCGACGTCCGTGCGCTTCCCGTCGACGATGGTCGACCGGATCGTCCCTGCCACCACCGACGCCCACCGCGCCGAGGCCGCCGCCCTCCTCGGGCTCGAGGACGCCGCGCTGGTCGTGGGCGAGCCGTTCTTCCAGTGGGTCGTCGAGGACGACTTCGCCGGCCCCCGGCCGGCCTGGGAGCGCGCCGGGGCGACCTTCACGCACGACGTCGCGCCGTTCGAGCGCGCGAAGCTGCGCGTGCTCAACGCGACGCACTCGACGCTGGCGTACCACGGGGCGCTGCGCGGCTACGCGACGATCGCCGAGGCCGTCGCCGATCCCGACCTCGAGGCGCTCGCGCGGGCCCTGGTCGACGAGGACGTCCTGCCGACGCTCGTCGCCCCCGACGGCATGGAGCTGGACGCGTACCGGGACGAGGTGCTGCACCGCTTCGCCAACCCCCGCACGGGGCACACGACCGTGCAGGTCGCCATGGACGGCTCGCAGAAGCTGCCGGTCCGGCTGCTCGGCACCGTGGCGGACCGACTCGCGGCCGGCGCCGTGCCGCACGCCGCCGCACGGGCCGTCGCCGGGTGGGTCGCGTACGTCCGGGCCGCGTCGGCCGGCGACCTCGTGGTCGCGGGCCGCCGGGTGACGCTCGACGACCCCCTGGC
>JAEWEJ010000324.1 GCA_023389455.1 Actinomycetes bacterium
CCGGCGACGAGCTCGTCGACCATCTCCGCGACCCGGTCGGCCGCCGTCTCGACGAGCACCTGCTCGGGGGTGCCGCCGACGCGCGGACGCACCTCGACCACACCCTCGGCCAGGCCCCGGCCGACGACGACCACGAGCGGGACGCCCAGGAGCTCGGCGTCGGCGAACTTCACGCCGGGCGAGACCTTCGCGCGGTCGTCGTAGAGCACCTCGACACCACGCGCGGACAGCGTGCCGGCCAGCGCCTCGGCCGCCTCGAACACCGCGGGGTCCTTGCCCGTGGCCACGACGTGGACGTGCGCGGGGGCGACGTCCGCCGGCCACGCAAGCCCGCGGTCGTCGTGGTTGGCCTCGGCGAGCGCCGCGAGCACGCGGGTGACACCGATGCCGTAGGAGCCCATGGTGACGACCTGCGACTTGCCGTTCTGGTCCAGGACCGTCAGGCCGAGCGCCTGGGCGTACTTGCGACCGAGCTGGAAGATGTGGCCGATCTCGATGCCGCGCGCGAGCTCGAGCGGGCCCGAGCCGTCCGGAGCGGGGTCGCCCGCGCGCACCTCGGCGGCCTCGACCGTGCCGTCGGCGGTGAAGTCACGCCCGGCGACGAGGTCGAAGACGTGCCGCCCGGCCTCGTTCGCGCCGGTGATCCAGCGGGTGCCGGGCACGACGCGGGGGTCGAGCAGGTAGCGGACCGCGGTGCGCTCCTCACCGTCGGCGACCGGCACGTTGGGCCCGAGGACGGACGGGCCGATGTACCCGCGGACGAGCTCGGGGTGGGCGGCGAAGTCGGCGTCGCCGGCGGGCTCCACCTCGGCGGGCGCGACGGCCGCCTCGAGCCGCTTGAGGTCGACCTCGCGGTCACCGGGCAGGCCGACGACGAGCAGCTCGCGCTCACCGGTCGGCTGCACGAGCGCGACGACGACGTTCTTCAGGGTGTCGGCAGCGGTCCACGCCCGGTCCGCGCGCGGCAGCCGGTCGTTGGCGAGCGCGACGAGCGAGTCGATCGTGGGCGTGTCGGGCGTGTCCTCGACGTGCGCGGCCGGGGCGTCCGCCCAGTCCAGCGCCTCGGGCACGACCGTCGTGACCGCCTCGACGTTGGCGGCGTACCCGCCGGGCGACCGCACGAACGTGTCCTCGCCGATGGCCGTCGGGGTGAGGAACTCCTCCGACCGCGAGCCGCCCATGGCACCGGAGGTCGCGGCGACGATGACGTACTCCAGCCCGAGCCGCTCGAAAATCCGCTGGTACGCGCCGCGCTGGGCCTCGTAGGACGCGGCGAGGCCCGCGTCGTCGACGTCGAACGAGTACGCGTCCTTCATGACGAACTCGCGCCCGCGGATCAGACCCGCACGGGGGCGCGCCTCGTCGCGGTACTTCGTCTGGATCTGGTACAGCGCCAGCGGCAGGTCCTTGTACGACGAGTACAGGTCCTTCACCAGGAGCGTGAACATCTCCTCGTGGGTGGGTGCGAGCAGGTAGTCACCGCCCTTGCGGTCCTTCAGGCGGAAGATGTTGGGCCCGTACTCCTCCCACCGTCCCGTGGCCTCGTAGGGCTCCTTGGGCAGCAGCGCCGGGAAGTGCACCTCCTGCGCGCCGATGGCCGCCATCTCCTCGCGGACCACCTGCTCGACCTTCGCCAGGACCCGCAGGCCCAGCGGCAGCCAGGTGTAGATCCCGGGGGCGGCGCGGCGGATGTACCCCGCGCGCACGAGCAGCCGGTGGCTGGCGACCTCGGCGTCGGCGGGGTCCTCGCGCAGGGTACGGAGGAAGAGCGTGGACATGCGCAGGAGCATGGCGACGAGCCTAGTGCGCCCGCCGAGCGACCGCGGACCGCCACCGGGCGCCGACGCGACCGGTGCACCGGTGCGCCGACCGCACGCGGAACGTCACCCCGCGGTGCGAGGATGGCACCGTGCCGGAGCTGCCCGAGGTCGAGGCGCTCGCGCAGCACCTGCGCGAGCGGACGGTCGGGCGCACCGTGACCCGCGTCGAGGTGGCGGCGATCAGCGCCCTGAAGACGTTCCGGCCCGCACCGACCGCGCTCGGCGGCGGGGGCGTGACCGGCGTGACGCGGCACGGCAAGTGGCTGGACCTCGCCGTGGACTCCCCCGCCGACGGTCCGCTCCACCTGGTCTGGCACCTGGCACGCGCGGGATGGGTGCGGTGGTACGACGCGCTGCCGGAGCGTCCCGCGCGTCCGGGGAAGTCACCGATCGCGCTGCGGGTGGGCTTCGACGACGGGTCGGGGTTCGACCTCACGGAGGCCGGGACCCGCAAGCGCCTGGCGGTGCACGTCGTGGCGGACCCGCACGAGGTGCCTCCGATCGCGACGCTCGGCGTCGAGCCGCTGTCCGACGAGTTCACGCCCGAGCGCCTTGGTGAGCTGCTCGCGGCCCGCAACCAGCAGGTCAAGGGCCTGCTGCGCGACCAGGGCACGATCGCCGGCATCGGCAACGCCTACTCCGACGAGATCCTCCTCGTCGCGCGCACCAGCCCGTTCGCCCCCACCCGCTCGTACGACGAGGCCCGCACCCGCACGCTGCACGCCGCGATCCGCGAGGTGCTCACCGAGGCGGTCGCGACCGCCTCGGGACGCCCCGCTGCCGAGCTCAAGGACGCCAAGCGCCGCGGCATGCGCGTGCACGGCCGCACCGGCGAACCGTGCCCGGGCTGGGACGGCACGCCCTGCGGCGACACGGTGCACGAGGTCTCCTTCGCCGACTCGTCCCTGCAGTACTGCCCGACGTGCCAGACCGGCGGCAAGCCGCTGGCCGACCGGCGCCTGTCGCGTCTGCTGCGCTGACGGGCGAGCGAGCTCGACCGTTCGGCCACACGCGTGCGTGCGTGCCGCTACCGTGCCGCCATGACCGACGCCCCGCGGCCCGTCCACGCCCTCCCGGTGCGCTTCGCCGTCGTCGGCGGGGTGACGAACGCCTGCTCGGTCGGCGGCCTGGCGCTGACGGCCGCCGGTCACGGCGTGGCGGCGTGGGCGCTCATGACCGCCGGCATCCTGGCGCTGCTGGCGGTGACCCTGTCCTGGCGCACCCGCGTGGACGGCCCACCGCTCGGCACGTCCCTGGGCGCCCTCGGGGGCGTGGGGGCGCTCCTCGCCCTGGTGATCGGCGGCGGGCTGCTGGCACGGGCCACCGTGGGGACCCCCTGGCTGGCGGCGCTCGTGGCGCTCGCCGTCGGCGCGGCCACGGCGGCGTTGCTGCGCGGGTTGCAGCTGCGCGCCGCGCTCAGCCCGGCCTGACCCGCACCACCCACGGCGAGCCGGGGGTGCGTGGCCGCAGGGCGGCGTCGGACCGGCGCGTCAGAACAGCACGGTGGCGAACGCGCCGACCTCGCGGAAGCCGACGGCCTCGTACGCGCGCACCGCTCGGGTGTTGTAGCCGTTGACGTAGAGGGACACGACGGGGGCGATGTCGGCACGCGTCGCGCTGACGACCGCGGCCATGCCGCTCTCGGACAACCGCTCGCCGCGCCGCTCGGGGTCGACCCACACGCCCTGCACCTGGGCGACACCGCCGGCGACGGCGGCCACCTCCGCCTTGAAGACCACCCGGGGACGGCGCCAGCCGCCGGCACGGTCGACCAGCACGAACGACCGTCCGTCCTCGACGAGGCGCCGCACGCGCACCTCGTACGGCCCGCCCGGCCCGCTCGCCGGCGAGTAGCCGACCTCCTCGGTGAACATCCGGATGCACGCGGGCAGCACGATGTCGTACTCGTCCGGGCGCGAGCGCCGCACACGGGGGTCCGGAGCGAGCGACGGGTCGGAGTCGAGCACCATCGACGGCTGGTGGGCGCGCACCTCGCGCTCGACCGGCCAGGTGCCGCGCAGGCGCGACCACAGCCCGAGGACGGCGTCCGCCGGACCGACGATCGACGAGCACCGCCGCCCGCGGGTCGCGCCGAGCCCGGCGAAGGCCGTGAGCGCGCGGGACGTGACGTCCGCGTCCGCGGCACCGACCACCGGCACGAGGTTGGCGCCCACCCAGCACACGGCCAGCAGCTCGCCGTCCTCGGCGTAGCCCCACAGCTCACCGCCGGCGCGGCGCAGCCCGTCGACGGCGGCCACCTCCAGACGGCTGGCCGCGAGCACGGAGGCGACGGGGTCGCCCGCGCAGACGGCCAGGGCCGCCGGCACGTCGGCGTCGCCCAGCACGAGCGCGCCGGTGCGTCCCGAGAGCGTCGTCGCCGGCGGCAGCACCATGTCCTGATTGTGCCCCAGCCCGCGGCGCGGTGTCGCTCGGACCGTGCGCGCGTCCGTGGGTCCCACGCCGCTCTCAGCCGATGCTGACGACGGGTGCCCCGGTCCCCGACTCGACGGGGTCCATCGTCTCGGCCAGGCGCATGGCCTCCTCGATGAGCGTCTCGACGATCATCGCCTCGGGCACGGTCTTGATGACCTCGCCCTTGACGAAGATCTGGCCCTTGCCGTTGCCGGACGCGACGCCCAGGTCGGCCTCGCGGGCCTCGCCCGGGCCGTTGACGACGCAGCCCATGACGGCGACGCGCAACGGCACCTCCATGCCCTCGAGCCCTGCGGTGACCTTCTCGGCGAGCGTGTAGACGTCGACCTGCGCGCGTCCGCACGACGGGCACGAGACGATCTCGAGCTTGCGCGGGCGCAGGTTGAGGGCCTGCAGGATCTGGATGCCGACCTTCACCTCCTCGACCGGCGGTGCCGACAGGGACACGCGGATGGTGTCACCGATGCCCTTGCTGAGCAGCGCACCGAAGGCCGTCGCGGACTTGATGGTGCCCTGGAACGCCGGGCCGGCCTCGGTGACGCCGAGGTGCAGGGGCCAGTCGCCCCGCTCCGCCAGCAGCTCGTAGGCGCGCACCATGATCACGGGGTCGTTGTGCTTCACGCTGATCTTGAAGTCGCGGAAGCCGTGCTCCTCGAAGAGCGACGCCTCCCAGACCGCGGACTCGACGAGCGCCTCGGGGGTCGCCTTGCCGTACTTGGCGAGCAGCCGGGGGTCCAGCGAGCCGGCGTTGACCCCGATCCGGATCGACACGCCCGCGTCGGTCGCGGCCTGCGCGATCTCCTTGACCTGGTCGTCGAACTTGCGGATGTTCCCCGGGTTGACGCGCACGGCGGCGCACCCGGCGTCGATGGCCGCGAAGACGTACTTCGGCTGGAAGTGGATGTCGGCGATCACCGGGATCTGCGACTTGCGCGCGATCGCCGGCAGCGCCTCGGCGTCGTCCTGGCTGGGCACGGCGACGCGCACGATGTCGCAGCCGGCGGCCGTCAGCTCGGCGATCTGCTGCAGCGTGCGGTTGATGTCGGTCGTGGGCGTCGTCGTCATCGACTGGACCGAGACCGGGGCGTCGCCACCGACCTCGACCTTGCCGACGCGGATCTTGCGGGACGGGCGCCGCGGGGCCAGCACGGGGGCGGGGGCCTGCGGCATGCCGAGGCTGATCGGGGTGCTCACGTCCCCATCATCCCATCCTCGGACCCGGCTGCCGGCGCACGGTGGCGGTCGTCACGCGCATGCTCACGACCCCGTCACGGGACGTCCACGACCGGGGCCCGGCACCGCCCGCCCGTGCGGGCGTCAGCCGATCCGGACCGGGTCGACGATGTCGACGTAGACCAGGAGCAGGCCGACGCTGCCGAGCACCGCGAACACCGTGTACGCGAGCGGCACGAGCAGCGCCGCGTCGGCGGGCCGCGGACGGACCGCACCACGCAGCCGTGCCACCTGCCGGCGCGCCCCCTCCCACAGCGCCGTGACGACGTGGCCGCCGTCGAGCGGCGGCAGCGGCAGCAGGTTGAAGACGAACAGGGCCAGGTTGAGCATCGCGAGGGTCGTCAGCAGGCCGGCGGCACGCACCGCGACCGGCTCGGAGTCCATCGACGCGATCTCCCCCGCGAACCGCCCGACCCCGACCGGCCCCACGATGGACGTCTGGTCGCGCTCGCCGCCGGAGACGGTCGTGGACACCAGGTCCACCACGCGCTGCGGCAGCGTCACGACGACCTGGGCGGTCTGCCACGTGGCGTCGGCCGCGACGGACAGCGCCTCGCTCACCGGCTGGCGCTGGATCTCGGACGCCGGGCTGATGCCGAGGTACCCGACCTCGGTGGTGACGAGCTGCCCGTCGTCGTCGGTCACGGCCCCGCCGTCGGCGTCGAGCGCCGGCCGCTCGGCCAGGACCGGCGTCACCGTGAGGTCGACGAGACGTCCGTCGCGCTCGACGACGAGCGGCACCGTGCGGTCGCCCGTCGCCCGGATCAGCCCGCTGACCTGCGCCCACGACGTCACGTCGACCCCGTCGTACGAGACCAGGCGGTCACCGGGACGCAGGCCGGCGGCCGCGGCGGGCGTGGCCGGGTCGTCGGCGGTGCAGGTGGTCCCCTCCGGCGCGTCGACCGCGACGATGCACTCGGGGACGGCGGCGAGCGTCGTGCCCGCGACCGGGACGCCGATCCCGACGAACGCGACGACCAGCAGCACCACGGCGATGACCAGGTTCATGACCGGCCCGCCGAGCATCACCACGAGCTTCTTCGGCGTCGACAGCCGGTAGAAGGCCCGGTGGTCCTCACCGGGGCGGATCTCCTCGGCGCTGGCGGCACGGGCGTCCGCGGCGACGCGCTGCCACCAGGTGCGCGGCGTGCGGGCCCCCACGGCCTCGTCCGTCGGGTACATGCCGATCAGCCGGACGTAGCCACCGAGGGGCAGCGCCTTGATCCCGTACTCGGTCTCGCCGCGCGTGCGCGACCACAGGGTCGGGCCGAACCCGACCATGTACTGGCTCACCCGCACGCCGAAGCGCTTGGCGGGCACCATGTGCCCCACCTCGTGCAGCGCGATCGACCCGAGCAGCACCACGACGAAGACGAGAACCCCGACGAGGGTCGCCACGACATCACCTCCCGCGGGCCGGACGGCCCCTGTTCGCGTGGACAGGGTACGTCCGTCGCGGGCCGCGGGGGTCGTGCGACGGCGTCAGGGCGGGCCCGTCGCCCGGGTGGCGGAACCGGCAGGCGGACGCCGGGAGGTCAGCGCCGGCGCCGCACCCGCGTCGTCACCAGGACGAGGACGACGGCGAGCAGGGCCAGGGCGAACATGGCCGAGCTGATCACGTTGGCCTGCGGGGGGATGCCGCGGGTCGCGGAGACGTACACGAACTTCGGGAACGTGGTGAAGCCGCCGGACGTGAAGTTCGTGACGATGAAGTCGTCGAAGCTCAGGCTGAAGGCGAGCAGCGCCGCGGCGGCGATGCCCGGCAGCAGCAGCGGGAAGGTCACCTTCCAGAACGCCGCCCACGGCGTCGCGTAGAGGTCGGCCGCGGCGTGCTCCAGCGCGGGGTCGAGCGTCGCGACCCGCGCCTTGACGGCGACCACGACGAAGCTGAGGCAGAACATCACGTGGGCGATCACGACGGTGCCGAACCCCAGCGGCAGCCGCAGCGACAGGAACTGCGACACCAGCGCCGCACCGAGCACGACCTCCGGCGTGGCCATCGGCAGGAACACCAGCAGGTTGACCGCGCCGCGGCCGCGGAAGCGGGCCCGCACGAGCCCGACCGCGAGCAGGGTGCCCAGCACGGTGGCGGCCACCGTCGAGACGAGGCCGACCTGCAGGGAGCCCACGAGCGCCTCGCACACCCGCGGCGCGCCGCACGGGTTGCGCCACGCGTCGAGCGTGAAGCCGCGCCACACGAGGTTGGTCTTGCCCGCGTCGTTGAAGGAGAACAGCACGGTGTACGCGATGGGGACCAGCAGGAACACGAAGCCCAGCGCGGCGAAGACGGGCACGACGGCGCCGCCCAGGCGCCACCGGCTCACAGCAGGTCCTCGGTGCCGGCGCGGCGCACGTACGCCGAGACCAGCAGGACGACCGAGACCATGAGGGCCACCGACAGCACGGCCGCCGTCGGGTAGTCGAGGACCCGGAAGAACCGGGCGTCGACGACCTGACCCACCATCACCGTCGTCGTGCTGTTGCCCAGCAGCGAGGAGTTGACGTAGTCGCCGACCGCCGGGATGAACGTCAGCAGCGTCCCGGCGACGACACCGGGCATGGACAGCGGGAGCGTCACGCGCCGGAACGTGGTCGGCGGGGTCGCGTAGAGGTCCGCACCCGCCTCCAGGAGCCGGGGGTCGAGCCGCTCGAGCGAGGCGAACAGGGGCAGCACCATGAACGGCAGGAACGAGTACGTCAGCCCCACGACCACCGCCGCCGAGGTCGCGGACACGCGTCCGTCGGGCGGCAGGAGGTGCACCCAGCGCAGTGCGGCGACCACCGGCCCCCCGTCGGCCAGGATCTGCTTCCACGCGATGGTGCGCAGGATGAAGCTGGTGAAGAACGGGGCGACGACCAGGACGACGAGCAGGGCCTGCAGGGCCGGACGCCCGCGCGCCCGCACCGCGATGACGTAGGCCATCGGGTAGCCGAGCACCAGCGCGGCCAGCGTCGCTGCGGCCGCGAACGCGAACGAGCGCAGGAGCTGCGGCCAGAACTGCGCGAGGGCCTCCGGGTAGTTCTGCCACCGCAGCGCGGGCGTGTACTGCCCGAGCTCCCCGCCCGGCAGGGGCGCGTACAACGACGTCGCGAGCAGGGCCCCCACGGGCAGCAGGAAGAAGACCCCCAGGTAGAGCAGACCGGGGACGAGCAGCCGTCGGTGGCTCCCCCGTGAGGTCGTGGGCCCCGACGCCACGGCGCCCGGCGGCCGCGCCGGGTGTCCGGCCCCCTGCAGGACCGTGGCGACGCTCACGGCTCGTCGTCCAGGTCGACGGTGCCCGCAGCGACCTCGTCGTGGCCGTCGAGCGCGAAGGTGTGCTCGGGCGCCCAGGCGAGCCGGACGCGGGTGCCCGGCGGGAGCACCGCCGTGCCGCCGACGTTCTGGACGAACACCCCGAAGGTGCCCAGGCCGTCGAGCGCGACCTGGTACTGGGTGCTGACCCCGGCGAACGACGCGTCCACGACCGTCCCCGGGCCGAGCACGTTCGCCGCGCCCGCCGCCTGCTCACCCGGCCCCAGCAGCCGGAGCTTCTCCGGCCGCACCCCCACCAGGACCTGCGGCCCGGCGGCCGCGGTGCGGGCCGCCGGCACCAGCACGCGGTGTCCCGCGACGTCCACCCCGAGCGTGTCACCTCCCGGCAGCCGCTCGACGACCGCCCCGGGCACGAGGTTGGACTGGCCCAGGAAGTTCGCGACGAAGGCGGTCCGGGGGTGCTCGTAGAGCTCGGCCGGGGGCCCGAGCTGCTCGATCCGCCCGTGGTTCATCACGGCGACCGTGTCGGCCATGGTCATGGCCTCCTCCTGGTCGTGCGTGACGTGCACGAACGTGATCCCGACCTCGGCCTGGATGCGCTTGAGCTCGAGCTGCATCTGACGACGCAGCTTGAGGTCGAGCGCACCCAGCGGCTCGTCCAGCAGCAGGAGCGCGGGCCGGTTGACCACGGCCCGGGCCAGCGCGACGCGCTGCTGCTGACCGCCCGACAGCTGCGCCGGTCGGCGCTGCGCCAGGTGCGCGAGCTGGACGAGCTCCAGCGCCTCCAGCGCGGTCCGCCGCACGTCAGGGGCCCGCCGACGCCGCAGCCCGAACGCGACGTTCTCCAGGACGGTCAGGTGCGGGAACAGCGCGTAGGACTGGAACACCGTGTTGACGGCCCTGCGGTGCGCCGGCGTGCCCGTCACGTCCTGCCCCGCGAGCCGCACGCTGCCCGCGGAGGGCGCCTCCAGACCGGCGACCATCCGCAGCGTCGTCGTCTTGCCGCACCCGGACGGGCCCAGGAGCGCGAAGAACGCACCCGACGCCACGGTCAACGACAGGTCGTCGACGGCCACGAAGGCGCCGAAGCGCCGGGTGACCGAGACGAGCTCGAGGGCGGCACCGCGCCCGGTGCCCGCGCCGACTGCGGCGTCCGTGGTGCCGAGCGCGGTCACGCTCTCACGCCCCGATCGCCGTGAGGAACTGCCCGTTGTAGCGCTCCTCCTCCGCCGGGGTCAGCGTCCGGAAGACGTGCACCTGGGACAGGACCTCGTCGGTGGGGAAGATCAGCGGGTCCTCGGCCAGGTCGGGGTCCACGCGGGCCATCGCCTCCTGGGCGCCCTGCACGGGGGTGATGTAGTTGACCCAGGCGGCGACCTCCGCGGCCACCTCGGGGTCGTAGTAGTGGTCGAAGAGGTCCTCGGCCTGCGCGCGCCGCGGCGACGCCTTCGGCACCATGAGGTTGTCGCTCCACAGCGTGCCGCCCGCCTCCGGGATGGCGAACGCGAAGCGGCCGTCGAACTCGTAGTTCAGCGACGTGATGTCGCCGGACCAGGCGATGCACGCGACGGCGTCGCCCGACGCCAGGTCCTGCAGGTAGGAGTTGCCGCGCACCTGGCGGATCTGGCCGCTGTCGAGGTTGCGCTGCACGACGTCCAGCGCGTCGAACCAGTCGTCGGTCGCCCAGTCGCCGGCGGGGTCCATGCCGTGCTCGAGCAGGATGAGGCCGATGGTGTCGCGCATCTCCGAGAGCACCTCGACCCGCCCCTTGTACTCCGGGTTCCACAGGTCCGACACCGACCGCAGGCCGCCGGGGATGGCCTGCGTGTCCCACGCGATGCCCGCGAACCCGGACTGCCACGTCAGGGAGAACCGGCGCCCGTCGTCGAAGTCGACGGACGCCAGGTTCGGCAGGATGTTGTCGGCGTTGGGGATCCGGCTGCGGTCGAGCTCGGCGACGTGCCCCTGACGGATCCACCGCGCCGCCATCCAGTCCGTGAGCGTGACGACGTCGTAGCCGATGTCCTGCCCGTTCTCGAGCTGACGGGAGATCTTGCCGTAGAACGAGTCGTTGTCCTCGATGTCCTCCGAGTAGTCGACGCTGATCCCGGACGCGGCCTCGAACGCCTCGAGCGTGGGGAAGCTGGTGCCCTCCTCGTCCTGGTCGAGGTACGCCGTCCAGTTGGCCCAGCGCAGCGCCCCGTCGGACCCGCCGCCCCCGCCCGTCCCCGTCGCCCCGGCCGTGCCGCAGGCGGCGAGCAGCGCCCCGGTGCCCGCCGCGCCCGCGGCCCCCGCCAGGAAACGGCGTCGCGAGACCCCTCGGGCCTGTCGCACCAGCTCACGCACCCGGGGGTCCCCCGGCAACGCACGTCGGTCGCTGCTCATCTCGCTCCTCTCGAGCCGGCCGTGTCACGGCCCGCGTGGATCCTCGCGGACCGCACGACGGCCGCACAAGGAATTCGTGGCGCCACGGTGCCCACGCAACGAAAAGTTTGCAGTCCTGGAACATTCGCGACGAAAGCACGCACGTCAGGTCCGCGGCGCGCACATGTTACGGGCGTGACCACGCGGGGTGACAGTGCCGCCCACGTGTCGGACCCGTCACGGTTCGGCACGGTACGTCTACGCCCCGAAGGCGGACATGACGTGCTTGACCCGCGTGTACTCCTCGAGGCCGTACAGCGACAGGTCCTTGCCGTAGCCGGAGCGCTTGAAGCCCCCGTGCGGCATCTCCGCGACGAACGGCAGGTGCGTGTTGACCCACACCACCCCGAAGTCCAGGGCGCGCGACATCCGCAGCGCACGGGCGTGGTCCCGCGTCCACACCGACGACGACAGCCCGTACCGGACGTCGTTGGCGAGCCGCACCGCCTCGTCCTCGTCCGTGAACGTCTGCACCGTCACCACCGGTCCGAAGACCTCCTCCTGGACGATCTCGTCGGTCTGCTGCAGCCCGTCGACGACCGTGGCGTCCACGTAGTAGCCCGGCCCGCCGGGGCTGCCGCCACCCGCCACGACACGCGCGTGCCCGGGCAGCCGGTCCAGCAACCCGGTCACCCGCGCGAGCTGGGCGGCGTTGTTCACCGGGCCGAACGCCACGCCGGGGTCGTCCGGTGGGCCGGTGCGACGCGCGCGGGCGGCCTCGGCGAGCGCCGCCACGAGGTCCTCGTGGACCCGGGCGTGCACGAGGACGCGGGCGGCCGCCGTGCAGTCCTGCCCGGCGTTGTAGTAGCCCGCGTCCGCGATGCCCTCGGCGGCGGCAGCCACGTCCGCGTCGTCGAACACCACGACCGGCGCGTTGCCACCGAGCTCCAGGTGCGCCCGCTTCAGCCCGTCGGCGGCGGCACGCGCCACCTCGGTCCCCGCCCGCACGGACCCGGTGATGGCGACCATGTCGGGACGCGGGTGCCCGACCAGCGCGCGACCGGTGTCCCGGTCGCCGCACACGACGTTGAGCACGCCGGGCGGCAGCACCCGGGCGGCCAGCTGCGCGAGCCGCAGGGTCGTGACCGGCGTGGTGTCCGAGGGCTTGAGGACCACCGTGTTGCCGGCCGCGAGCGCCGGCGCGACCTTCCACACCGCCATCATCAGCGGGTAGTTCCACGGCGTGACCTGCCCGACGACGCCGAGCGGCTCGCGCCGCAGCCAGGACGTGTGGCCCTCGAGGTACTCGCCCGCGGCCAGCCCCGGCAGCACCCGTGCCGCGCCGGCGAAGAACCGCAGCTGGTCGACGCTCGGCGGCACCTCGTCCGTGGCCGTCAGGTGCAGCGGCTTGCCGGTGTTGCGCGACTCCGCCGCGACCAGCTCGTCCGCGTGCTCCTCGACGAGGTCCGCGAGCGCGAGCAGCGCGGCCTGGCGCTCCGCGGGCGTGGTGCGCCCCCACGTCACGGCGGCCCGGTCGGCAGCCGCGTACGCCGCGTCGACGTCCGCCGGTCCGCTCAAGGGAGCACGCGCGTACTCGCGCCCGGTGCTGGGGTCGACCACCGCGGTGGTGCGGCCGTCACGAGCCGGCACCTCCCGGCCGTCGACGACGTTGGCGAGCTCGGTCGGCGCGGTGTCGGTCACGGTCCTCCTGACGCCCCGGGGACGGGGACGGGGGTGCGGGCGGTGCGATGCGGGCGAGGCTAGCGGCGCGGGGTGGCGCCCGGTAGGGCTGCGTCGGGATCACACCTGATTCCGTACGCGCGGCGTGCCGCGACCGCTGTATCCGTGCATCGGCGAGGGTTCCCCGGCGGAATCACTTGCCCGGGCGGGGTGAGGGGCGTCACGATCGGACCCATGACGCAGCGGGACCGCAGCGCCGTCGTGCTCGACGCGGCGGCGAAGGGGATCATCGAGCAGCTCCAGGAGGACGGTCGCCGGCCGTACGCGACGATCGGGCGGGCCGTCGGCCTGTCCGAGGCCGCCGTGCGCCAGCGGGTGCAGCGCCTGCAGGAGGCGGGCGTGATCCAGATCGTCGCGGTGACCGACCCGCTCCAGGTCGGCTTCCGTCGCCAGGCCATGATCGGGATCCGTGCGGACGGCGACCTCAACGAGCTCGCCGAGCGTGTGGCCGCGGTCCCCGAGGTCGACTACGTGGTCGTCACGGCCGGGTCGTTCGACGTCCTCGTGGAGGTCGTCTGCGAGGACGACGAGCACCTGCTCAGCCTCCTCAACGCGACGATCCGGGCGCTGCCCGGCGTCCGCAGCACCGAGACCTTCGTCTACCTGAGGCTGCACAAGCAGCTCTACAACTGGGGGACCCGATGAGCACCACGCCCCGCGGCACCGACCGGCAGCAGGCGGCCCGCGACCATCTGTGGGGCCACTTCACGCGTCAGAGCTCGTGGCAGCACGGGGTCCCGACGATCGTGCGCGGCGAGGGCCACCACATCTGGGACGACGCCGGGCACCGCCTGATCGACGGCCTGTCGGGCCTCTTCGTCGTGCAGCTCGGTCACGGGCGTGAGGAGCTGGCCGCGGCGGCCGCCGCACAGGCGCGCGAGCTCGCGTTCTTCCCCGTCTGGTCGTACGCGCACCCCCAGGCGATCGACCTGGCCGAGAGGCTCGCGTCGTACGCGCCGGGCGACCTCAACCGGGTCTTCTTCACCACGGGGGGTGGCGAGGCCGTCGAGACCGCGTGGAAGCTCGCGAAGAACTACTGGCGGCTGCGGGGCAGGCCCGGCAAGCACAAGGTCGTGTCGCGCGCCGTCGCCTACCACGGCACCACGCAGGGCGCGCTGTCGATCACCGGGCTGCCCGAGCTCAAGCAGCAGTTCGAGCCCCTCGTCCCGGGCGCGCACAAGGTGCCCAACACGAACGCCTACCGGGCGCCCGAGCACCTGCGCGACGACCCCAAGGCGTTCGGCCGGTGGGCCGCCGACCGGATCGGCGAGGCCATCGAGTTCGAGGGGCCCGAGACCGTCGCGGCCGTCTTCCTCGAGCCCGTGCAGAACGCGGGCGGCTGCTTCCCCCCGCCCCCCGGCTACTTCGAGCGCGTCCGCGAGATCTGCGACGAGCACGACGTGCTGCTCGTCTCCGACGAGGTGATCTGCGCGTTCGGCCGCATCGGCGGGATGTTCGCCTGCGAGGACCTGGGCTACGTGCCCGACATGATCACCTGCGCGAAGGGCATGACCTCGGGGTACTCCCCCATCGGCGCGTGCCTCGTGTCGGACCGGGTGTTCGAGCCGTTCGCGACGGGCACCACGAGCTTCGCCCACGGCTACACGTTCGGCGGCCACCCCGTCTCCGCGGCCGTCGCGATGGCCAACCTCGACCTGTTCGAGGCCGAGGGCGTCGTCGACCACGTCCGCCGGGACGCGCCCGTGCTGCGGCAGACCCTCGAACGGCTGCTCGACCTGCCCATCGTGGGCGACGTGCGGGGCGAGGGGTTCTTCTACGGGATCGAGCTCGTCAAGGACCGGGACACCCGCGAGACGTTCGACGACGACGAGTCCGAGCGTCTCCTGCGCGGGTTCCTCACCCCCGCGCTCTACGAGGCCGGCCTGTACTGCCGCGCCGACGACCGGGGCGACCCCGTCGTCCAGCTCGCGCCGCCGCTGACGTGCGGGCCGGCGCAGTTCGACGAGATCGAGCAGATCCTGCGCGGCGTCCTCACCGAGGCCTGGGCCCGCCTGTGACCCTCGCGGACGTGTCCCTGTGGTGGGAGCAGGTGCTCGCCGACGACCCCGCGGCGGCCCGGCCACGGCCGCCGCTCGACGGCGACACGACGGCCGACGTCGTCGTGGTCGGCGCGGGGTACACCGGCCTGTGGACGGCCTACTACCTGCTGGAGGCCGACCCGTCCCTGGACGTGCTGGTCATCGACTCCCACGTCGCGGGCTACGGCGCCAGCGGCCGCAACGGCGGGTGGTGCTCCGCGCTGTTCCCCGTCGGCCCGGACGCGCTGGCCCGACGGCACGGGCCGGACGCGACGCGGGCGCTGCGGGCGGCGATGCGGGACACCGTGGTCGAGGTCGGCGGCGTCACCGCCGCCGAGCAGATCGACTGCGACTTCCGCTTCGGAGGGACGGTGACCCTCGCGCGCACGGCCCCCCAGGCCGAGCGGGTGGCGGCCGAGGTGGCCGAGGCGAACCGGTGGGGCGACGAGGCGCACCTGCTGGACCCCGCGGGCGTCGCGGCGCACGTCAGGGCCGAGGGCGTGCTCGCCGGCTCGTTCACGCCGGAGTGCGCGCGGGTGCAGCCGGCCCGGCTCGTGCACGGCCTCGCCCGGGTGGTCGAGGAGCGCGGCGCCCGGATCGCCGAGGGGACCCGTGCGCTGCGCGTGTCGCCCCGCGCGGTCGTGACGGACCACGGGACGGCGCGGTGCCGCTGGGTGGTGCGCGCCACCGAGGCCTGGACCGCCACCCTGCCCGGGCGGCGCCGGGCCCTGGCCCCCGTCTACTCGCTCATGATCGCCACGGAGCCCCTGCCCGGCTCCGTGTGGGAGCAGATCGGGCTGGACCGGGGCCAGACCGTCACCGACGCCCGGCACCTGCTGGTCTACGGCCAGCGCACCGCGGACGACCGCATCGCGTTCGGCGGGCGCGGCGCGCCGTACCACCTCGGCTCGACGCTCGACCCGGCCCACGACCGCTCGGCCCGTGTGCACGAGCACCTGCGCCGCGCGCTCGTCGACCTGTTCCCGCAGGTCGCCGACCGCGCCGTCACGCACGCCTGGGGCGGACCGCTGGGCGTCCCCCGCGACTGGCACGCCTCCGTCGGGCTCGACGAGGACACCGGCATCGGCTGGGCGGGCGGGTACGTCGGTGACGGCGTCGGCACGTCGAACCTCGCCGGGCGGACGCTGGCGGACCTCGTCACCGGGACCGACACGCCGCTGACCCGGCTGCCGTGGGTCGGCCACCGCTCCCCCGCGTGGGAGCCCGAGCCCCTGCGCTGGGCAGGGATCACCGCGGCCCGCTGGGCCACGTCCTGGTCCGACCGTGTCGAGGCCCGGACCGGCCGCCCCAGCCGGCTGGCGGCCGCGCTGGGGCCCCTGACGGGGCACTGAGGCCGGTCGACCGGACCGGGACTCGCCACCGTCAGCCGACGGCCAGGACCTCGTGGGCGCGCGCCCGCGCCCACCGCTCGGCGTCGATCACGGCCTCGAGCGTGAGCGCGTCCGGCGCGGTGCCCTCGTGCTCCTGCAGCACACGCTCCACGGTCGCGACGATCCGGCCGAACCCGAGGCGACCGGCGAGGAACGCCTCGACGGCCTCCTCGTTCGCGGCGTTGTAGACCGCCGGGTGGGTCGCGGAGGCGGCGGCCGCCGACCGCGCCAGGCGCACCGCAGGGAACACGTCCTCGTCCAGGGGCTCGAACGTCCACGTCGCGGCCGTCGACCAGTCGCACGGGCGCGCCGCACCCGGGACGCGGTCGGGCCAGGCGAGGCCCAGCGCGATGGGCAGCCGCATGTCGGGCGGCGACGCCTGGGCGATCGTCGAGCCGTCGACGAGCTCGACCATCGAGTGCACGACCGACTGCGGGTGCACGACCACGGCGATGTCGTCCACGGGCACGTCGAACAGCAGGTGCGCCTCGATCAGCTCGAGCCCCTTGTTCATGAGGCTCGCGGAGTTCACGGTGACGACCGGCCCCATCGACCACGTCGGGTGCGCGAGCGCCTGCTGCGGCGTGGCCGCGGCCACCTGCTCCGCCGTCCAGCCGCGGAACGGCCCGCCCGACGCGGTCAGCACCAGGCGCGCGACCTCGCGCGGCGCTCCCGAGCGCAGGGCCTGGGCGATCGCCGAGTGCTCCGAGTCGACGGGGACTATCTGGTCGGGACGCACCGCGGCGGCGTGCACCAGCGCCCCGCCCACGACGAGCGACTCCTTGTTGGCCAGCGCGAGCGTGCTGCCGGCGCGCAGCGCCGCGAGGGTCGGCAGCAGGCCGACGGACCCCGTGATGCCGTTGAGGACCACGTCGGCCCCGGAGCCGGCCAGCTCGGCCGCGGCCTCCGGCCCGGCCAGCACCCGGGCGCCCGGGAGGCGGTCGCGGACGACGGCTGCAGCCGACGGGTCGGCGACCGCGACCACGGGCACGGCGTGCCTGCGTGCCTGCTCGACGAGCAGGTCGACGTTGGCGCCCCCGGCGGAGAGCCCGACCACCGCGAAGCGGTCCGGGTTCGCCGTGACGATGTCCAGCGCCTGGGTGCCGATCGAGCCCGTCGAGCCGAGCACGACGACGGAACGGCGCACCACGTCGTCCTGCGGACGCACGGTGCTCACTCGACGCCGAGGAGGACCTCGACCGCGCGCGCGACGAACGCGTCGACGGGGCCCTCGGCGTAGCCGTTGCGCCCGTTGCGGCGGCGGAACGTGGTGGCACGCACCTCGGCCGCCGTCAGCGGCGCACCGGTGTCGAAGTACGCGACGAGCCGGTGGCACAGCTCGTCCACGTCAGCCGGCTCGTACCCCTGCGCGCGTCCCTCGGGCGGCGCGAACCGCTCGCCGTCGGGCCGTCCCAGCCGTCCGTAGAGCGTGCGTGCCTGCGTTCCCAGGTGGGCCATCCAGGCCTCCTGCCCGCGCTCGGTGACGAACTGCGCGCGGTGGCGTGCCACGAACGCCGCCTCGAGCCGGTCGAGCGCCGCGTCGACCGCGGCGGTGACGTAGCCGCCGCGCACGAGGTCGAACGCGACCTGGCGGACGTCGGCGCCGGAGAGCTCGGTGGGGGGCCCCTGCTCGTAGACCGACCGGGCGTGCGAGAAGAACTCGTCCACCTCGTCCGGGTCGTAGCCCCGGCGCAGGCCGGACACGGTGCGGAACATGCCGTCGCTCACTCGTCCTCCTCCGCCGCGAGCTGGCCGCAGGCGCCGTCGATGTCGCTGCCACGGGTGTCCCGGATGGTGGTCGGGATGCCGTGCGCCCGCAAGCGTGCCACGAACTCGCGCTCGACCTGGGGATCACTGGCCGTCCACCGCGAGCCGGGGACCGGGTTGAGCGGGATCGGGTTGCAGTGGACCCACCCGGTGCCACGGGCGACGAGCTTCTCGCCCAGGAGGTCGGCACGCCAGGCGTGGTCGTTCACGTCGCGGATGAGGGCGTACTCGATCGACACCCGCCGGCCCGTCACGTCGAAGTAGCGCCGGGCGGAGTCGAGCGCCTCGTCCACGCTCCACCGCGTGTTGACGGGCACCAGCTCGCTGCGCAGCTCGTCGTCCGGTGCGTGCAGCGACAGCGCGAGCGTCACCGGGATGCCCTCGCCTGCCAGCTTGTCCATCGCCGGCACGAGCCCGACCGTGGACACGGTGACGTTGCGGGCGGACATCCCCAGACCGTCGGGCGCCGGTGCCACGAGGTGCCGGACCGTGGCCATGACCGACTTGTAGTTGGCGAGCGGCTCCCCCATGCCCATGAACACGATGTTGCTCAGCCGCGTGGCGCCACCGGGGACCTCGCCGGCGGCCAGCGCCCGGCCCGCCTGGCGCACCTGCTCGACGATCTCGGCCGTCGACAGGTTGCGCAGCAGCCCCATCTTCCCGGTCGCGCAGAACGAGCACGCCAGCCCGCAGCCGGCCTGGGAGGACACGCAGAGCGTGGTGCGGTTGGCGTACCGCATGAGGACGGACTCGACCTTGGCGCCGTCGAACAGGTGGTACAGCGTCTTGACGGTCGTGCCGTGGTCGGCGGTGAGCGTCCGGCTGGTCGTCAGGAGCTGCGGGAACAGGTCCGCGACCAGGACGTCGCGCGTCGCCTTCGGCAGGTCGGTCATCGCGTCCGCGTCGGCGGTCAGGTGCGTGAAGTAGTGCGTCGCGAGCTGCTTGGCGCGGAACGGCTTCTCCCCCAGTGCGGTGACGGCGGCCACGCGCTCCTCGGGCGTCAGGTCGACGAAGTGGCGCGGCGGCTTGCCACGTGCACCACGTGACGGGGAGCGCAGGTCCAGACGAACAGGGGTGGCGTTCACGGTCGCTCCTCCTTCCAGGGTGGGGCGGTCAGCCGGCGGCGGGCTGCAGGACGTGGAGCAGCACCCACACGGCGGGGGCGGTGAGCAGGAGGGAGTCCAGGCGGTCGAGCACGCCCCCGTGGCCCGGCAGCAGCCGACCCATGTCCTTGAGCTCGAGGTCGCGCTTGATCATGGACTCGGCCAGGTCGCCGAGGGTCGCGCTGACGACCACCGCGACACCGAGCAGCGCGCCGACCAGCGGCTCGCCGTGGAAGACCGTCTGGATCCCCACGACGCCCACGACGCAGGTGAGGACCAGGGAGCCGAACAGCCCCTCCCAGGACTTCTTGGGGCTCACCGAGGGGGCGAGCGGGTGGCGACCGAGCAGCGTGCCGACGACGTAGCCCCCGGTGTCGCAGGCGACCGCCAGCAGGATGAACAGCGCGACCCGGGCGGGCCCGTCGGGCTCGGCGAGCATGAGCATGACGAACCCGCCGAGGAACGGCAGGTACGCCGCGGCGAACGTCGCGGCCGACGCGTCACGCAGCGCGGCCTCGCCGTTGCCGTCGAGCACCCGCCACACCACGGCGCCGCCGACCGTCAGCAGGAAGGCGACGAACAGGGCCTCGGTGCCGGCGACGTACGCGGACACGAGGATCCCCGCGGCGCCGACGACCAGCGGTACGAGCGGCAGGTGGATCGAGCGGCGGGTGAACGCCTGCGCGAGCTCCCACATCGCGGCCGAGACGGCGACCACGGCGAAGACCGCGAACGCCTCCTTGCGGATGAACAGGGACGCCCCGACCGTGCCGAGCAGGAGGACGGCGACCGTCACCGCCGCCGGGAGGTTCCGGCCGGCACGGGTCTGGCGAGGGGCTGCGAGCTGCGTCATCAGACCTCGAGAAGCTCGCTCTCCTTGGAGGCGAGCAGCTGGTCGACGAGCTCGACGTGCTTCTTCGTCAGCGCCTCGAGCTCCTTCTCGGCACGACCCACCTCGTCCTCGCCCGCCTCGCCGTCCTTCGCGATGCGGTCGAGCTCCTCCTTGGCGCGCCGCCGGATCGAGCGCACCGAGATGCGCGCGTCCTCGGCCTTGGTCTTCGCCAGCTTCACGAAGTCCTTGCGACGCTCGGCGGTCAGGGCGGGCAGCACGACGCGCACGACGTTGCCGTCGTTGGTCGGGTTGACCCCGAGGTCCGAGTCGCGCAGCGCCTTCTCGATCGCAGACATCGACGACTTGTCGAACGGCGACACGAGGATCGTGCGCGCCTCGACGACGTTGAACGACGCCAGCTGCTGCAGCGGCGTCGGCGAGCCGTAGTAGTCGACGAACACCTTCGCGAACATCGCCGCGTTCGCCCGGCCCGTGCGGATCGCCGCGAAGTCCTCCTTGGCGACCTCCACGGCCTTGTCCATCTTCTCCTCGGCCTCGAGGAGTGTGTCGTCGATCACCGGTGCTCCTTCATGAGTCTCGTGCGTACCTGGCCGTACGGGTGGTCTGCCACCCGGTGTCGTGCTCAGCTCGCAGTGATGAGCGTCCCGATCTTCTCACCCTCGAGCGCCCGCGTGACGTTGCCCGTGGCCTCGAGCCCGAAGACGCGCATGGGAACGTCGTTGTCCCGGCACAGGCTGAGCGCCGAGGTGTCCATGACCCCGAGCTCGCCGACGATCGCCTCGGTGTACGTCAGGTGGTCGAGCTTGCGGGCGTCCGGGTCCCGGCGCGGGTCCGCCGTGTAGACGCCGTCGACGCCGTTCTTGCCCATGAGGACCTCCTGGCAGTGGTTCTCCAGGGCCCGCTGCACCGCGACCGTGTCGGTCGAGAAGTACGGCATGCCGGCGCCGGCACCGAAGATGACGACCCGGCCCTTCTCGAGGTGGCGGATCGCACGCAGCGGGATGTACGGCTCGGCGACCTGCCCCATGGTGATGGCCGTCTGCACCCGCGTGCTGACGCCTGCCTGCTCGAGGAAGTCCTGCAGCGCGAGGCAGTTCATCACCGTCCCGAGCATGCCCATGTAGTCGGCGCGAGCGCGGTCCATGCCGCTGACCTGCAGCTCGGCTCCACGGAAGAAGTTGCCGCCGCCCACGACGATCGCCACCTGCACGCCGTTGCGCACGGCGACCGCGATCTCCTCCGCGATGCGGCGCACGACGGGCACCGCGAGGCCCACGGACCCGCCCCCGAAGCTCTCGCCGGACAGCTTGAGCAGCACGCGACGAGCGCCTCCGGCCTCGTTCCGCTGGTGCTCCTGCGACGTCGGCTGCTCGCTCACGTGTCCTCCACCTCGCTGGTGCGCCCCGGGGCGCGTGTCCGCTTGCTCGGCGTGGGTCGCCCGGCGGACCGCGGGCGCCCGGTGCGGCGGTGGCCCCGACCCGTGCGGGCCGGGGCCACCGTCGTCAACGTCTGCTCAGGCGCCGACGCGGTACCGGACGAAGCCGGTGACCGTGCCGCCGGCCTCGGCGAGCACCTGGCCGACCGACTTCTTGTTGTCCTTCGCGAAGGCCTGGTCCACCAGGACCGACTCCTTGAAGAAGCCGTTCAGGCGGCCCTCGACGATCTTGGGCAGGGCGCCCTCGGGCTTGCCCTCGTTGCGGGCCGTCTCCTCGGCGATGCGACGCTCGTTCTCGACGACGTCGGCGGGCACCTCGTCACGCGTGAGGTACGACGGCGAGAAGGCCGCGACGTGCGTCGCGATGTCACGCGCGACGGCAGCGCCGGCCGCGTCGGTGGCGACGAGGACGCCGACCTGCGGGGGCAGGTCCTTGTTGACCTTGTGCAGGTAGACCTCGACGTGCTCGCCCGCGAGACGCGCGACGCGGCGCACGACGATCTTCTCGCCGAGCGTGGCGGCGGTCTCGTCGACGACCGTCTGCACCGGGGTGCCGTCGGAGTCGGCGGCCAGCAGCGCGTCGGCGTCGCCGGCGCCGGAGGCGACGGCAGCCGCCAGCACGCGGTCGGCCAGGGAGATGAACGTCTGGTTCTTGGCGACGAAGTCCGTCTCGGAGTTGACCTCGACGAGCACGCCGACCTGGCCCTCACCGTCGGCCGTGGGGCCCACGTGGGCGGCGACAAGGCCGTCGGAGGCGGCGCGGCCCTCGCGCTTGCCGACGCCCTTGAGGCCCTTCACGCGGATGATCTCGAGGGCCTTGTCGGCGTCGCCGTCGGCCTCCTCGAGGGCCTTCTTCACGTCGAGCATGCCCGCGCCGGTGCGCTCGCGCAGCGCCTTGATGTCTGCCAGCGAGTAGTTCGCCATCAGTTCCGTCCGTCCTCGAGTTCTCGTCATGCCGACGTCCTCGGCATGCCGGGTGCGGCGCGGTGACCCGCGCCGCACCCGTGGGGTCGTGCCGGGCGCCCGGGGGCGCCGGCGTCAGGCCTGCTCGGTGCCCTCGGCGGCGGGCTCGGAGACCTCGGCCGCCTCCTCGCGCGCCTCGGCCACGGCAGCGGCCTCGACGGCGGGCGCGGCGTCCTGACC
>JAEWEJ010000381.1 GCA_023389455.1 Actinomycetes bacterium
CTGCAGGACCAGCGCCGCGGCCCCGTCGTCCAGCGCCCGCTCGGCGTGCCCGGCGCCGGCGACCAGCCGCTCGACCAGCGTGCCGTCCGCCGTGCCCGGCAGCGTCGCGTCCGCGACGAGCGCCGCGGCGGCGTTGAGCACCACCGTGTCGCGCACGGGACCGTGCTCGCCGTCCAGCAGGTCACGCACGACGGCCGCGTTCTGCTGCGCGTCCCCGCCGCGCAGCTGCTCGACAGTCACGGGTGGCACACCGACGACGGACCAGTCCACGACCTCCTCGCGCACCTGCCCGTCCCGGACCTCCCAGAACCGCGTCGGACCTGTGGCCGCGATCTCGTCGAGGCCGTCGACCTCGCCGCGGAACACCAGCGCCGCGCGGTCGCGCGCCGCGAGGACGCCGGCGATGAGCCCGGCCATGCGGGCGTCGGCCACGCCGATCGCGCTCGACTGGGGCTGCGCCGGGTTGGTCAGCGGGCCCAGGAAGTTGAAGGCCGTCGCGATCCCCAGGTCGCGCCGGGTGACGCCGGCGTGCCGCATCGAGGGGTGGAACGCGCCCGCGAAGCAGAACGTGATGCCGACCTCGGAGGCCATCCGGCCGACCCGGTCCAGCGGGAGGTCGAGCCGGATGCCGAGCGCCTCGAGCACGTCCGCGGAGCCCGAGGAGGACGACGCGGCACGGTTGCCGTGCTTGACGACCGTCAGGCCGGTGCCCGCGACCACGAGCGCGGCCATCGTCGAGACGTTGACGGTGTGCAGACGGTCGCCGCCGGTGCCGACGATGTCGACGGTCCGCCCGGGCACCTCGAACCGGTGCGCGTGGGTCAGCATCATGTCGGCCAGACCCGCGAGCTCGGCGACCGTCTCCCCCTTGGCCCGCAGCGCCACGAGGAAGCCGGCGACCTGCGACGGCGACGCCTCGCCGCTCATGATCCTGTCCATCGCCCACGCCGCGTGCGCGCTGTCGAGGTCCTGGCCGGCCACGAGCGACGTCAGCAGGTCCGACCAGGTCGTCACCGGGGTCATCCGCGGGCCGCGCCCGCGTGCACCAGGTCGACGACCGCGGCGTGCAGCACGACGGGGTCGAGCGGTCGGCTCACGACCGCGTCGGCGTTGGACCACGACGCGAGCCACGCGTCCTGCGGGCGCCCGGTGAGCACCAGGACGGGCGGGCAGTCGTACACCTCGTCCTTGAGCTGACGGCACAGACCGAGCCCGCCGACCTTGTCCGCCTCGCCGTCGAGCACCAGCAGGTCGAGCCCGCCGGCGTCGGTCGCGGCGATCACGGCGTCCGCGGTCGCGACCTCCGACCACTCCACGTCCGGCTCGCCACGGCCGAGACGACGGCCGACCGCGAGACGCACCTGCTCGCGCGCGTCCACGTCGTCGCTGTACAGCAGGATGCGCGGCGCGCGGGCCGCCGGGTTCGCGGTGGTCATGGTGCCCCTCACTCGTCGTCGACGTGCAAGGGGCATCTTGGCACGTCCGGCGCCGACGGTGGGTCCGCGGACCGTCCACGGTGCGCCCCGCGGGCCCGCGGGTCACGACATGGTGACGATGTGACATATCCCCAGGTGCCCACGTGGGTCGAACGACCCATGCATGGCCCTCGTCAGCCATAATGGCGACGTGTCGACCGCAACGGCTGCCTCGCGCCCCGCCCCCCACCTGACCGTCAACCGACCGAACCCTGTGTCGGTCGGCACGATCGTGTGGCTCGCCAGCGAGCTCATGTTCTTCGCCGGGTTGTTCGCCATGTACTTCACGGTGCGTGCGGCGGTCCCCGAGGAGTGGGCCATCCAGACGGAGAAGCTCAACCTGCAGTTCGCGTTCGCGAACACCGCGATCCTGGTGCTGTCCTCCGTGACGTGCCAGATGGGCGTGTGGGCGGCCGAGCGGCTCCAGCCGGTGCGCAGCGGCTCCCTGGTCCAGTTCTGGCGCTGGGGCATGAACGAGTGGATGACGCTCACCTACGTGATGGGCGCCGTCTTCATCGGCGGTCAGATCTTCGAGTACGCCGAGCTCGTGGAGCACGGGCTGACGATCTCGTCGTCGCCCTACGGCTCCGTCTTCTACCTGACGACCGGCTTCCACGGCCTGCACGTCGTCGGCGGCCTCATCGCGTTCCTCTTCCTGCTGGGACGCTCGTTCGCCGCCAAGCGCTTCACCCACCACGAGGAGACGACGGCGATCGTCACCTCGTACTACTGGCACTTCGTCGACGTGGTCTGGATCGCGCTCTTCGCGGTCATCTACCTGGTCCGATGACGACGACCGGCCCTGCCCGGCCGGCGCCACCCACCCGCACATCCCCTGACATGCGAGACGAGGACCGATCCGTGAAGGCACTCGCAGCCCGCAGGCACGACCGGCGTGCGCCGGTCGTGCTGCTCCTGCTGGCGCTGCTCCTCACCGGCGCGCTGTACGCCGTGCTGTCCCCCACGTCCGCCGACGCCGCTCCCGTGGCGGCCACGGCGGACCAGGTCGAGACCGGTGAGAAGCTGTTCCAGGCCAACTGCGCGACCTGCCACGGGCCGGACGCGACCGGCACGGACGTGGTGCCGTCGCTGGTCGGCGTCGGCGCCGCGGCGGTCGACTTCCAGGTCGGCACCGGCCGGATGCCGATGCAGGCCAACGGCCCGCAGGCGCCCGCCAAGCCGGCGCAGTTCGACGAGGAGCAGATCGCCGCCCTCGCCGCGTACGTCGCGGCCCTCGGCCCCGGCCCCTCCGTGCCCACCGCCGAGCAGGTCGACCCCGCGCTCGGTGACCCGGCCAACGGCATGGCGCTGTTCCGCACCAACTGCTCGATGTGCCACAACGCGGTCGGCGCCGGTGGCGCGCTGTCGCAGGGCAAGTGGGCCCCCAACCTGTGGGAGACCACCCCGACCCACCTGTACGAGGCGATGGCGACGGGCCCGCAGTCCATGCCCGTCTTCAACGACGCGACCCTCACCCCGGACGAGAAGCGCGACATCATCGCGTACGTCGCCCTGCAGCGCGACGGCGCCCCGGGCGGGCTCGACCTCGGCAGCCTCGGCCCCGTCAGCGAGGGCCTGTGGGCATGGGTCATCGGCATGGGTCTGCTCATCGGAGCAGCGGTCTGGATCGGAGCGAGGTCCTCGTGAGCACCACCCAGCACGGCCACGACGGCCACGACGAGCAGCCGCACGCCGACACGGCGGGCTCGGACGTCGTCCTGCGCGAGGGCGAGAACTCGCCGGAGCGTTTCCCGAACCCGGGCTTCGGCCCGCACCGCCCGCGGCGCTCCGACGTCGACCCGGCCGCCAACAAGCGCGCCGAGCGGCAGGTCGTCGCGCTGTTCGCGATCTCGATCCTCGGAACGATCGGGTTCATCACCGCGTACTTCGCGTTCCCGCTGGGCGACTCCCCGCAGACGCTGCACCGGTCGAACCTGACGCTCGGCCTGGGGCTCGCGTTCGCGCTGCTCGGCATCGGGCTGGCGGCGGTCCACTGGGCCAAGTCCCTGATGAACGACCACGAGAAGGCCGAGGACCGGCACGCCCAGCGCAGCTCGGACCAGACCCGTGCCGAGGCCGTCCAGGTCCTCAAGGACGGCGTCGAGGACTCGGCCATCGGCCGGCGCGGCGTGCTCAAGGGCGCCCTGGTCTCGTCGCTCGCGCTGTTCCCGCTCACGATCGCGCTGCCGCTGATCGGTGAGGTCGGCGAGGACTGGAACGTCCGCAAGCTCAAGCACACGATGTGGGCGAAGAACAAGAAGCTCACGATCGACCCGACCGGACGCCCCATCAAGGCGGCGGACGTCACCATCGGCTCGGTCGTGCACGTGATCCCCGAGGGCCTGGACGAGACCGGTGCGCCGCTGGACGAGAAGGCCAAGGCCGTCGTCCTGCTGGTCCGGCTCGACCCGCGGGACATCAAGTCCGAGCAGGGTGAGGGCTGGTCGTACGACGGCATCGTGGCCTTCTCCAAGATCTGCACCCACGTGGGTTGCCCGGTGGCCCTGTACGAGCAGCAGACGCACCACCTGCTGTGCCCGTGCCACCAGAGCACGTTCGACGTCGCCGACGGCGCGAAGGTCGTGTTCGGTCCCGCCAAGCGGCCGCTTCCCCAGCTGCCGATCACCGTCGACGACGAGGGCTACCTGGTCGCGCAGAGCGACTTCCACGAGCCCATCGGCCCGAGCTTCTGGGAGCGGCTGCGATGAGCGCCACCACCACGGCACCCGCGGGCGGCAAGGCCGCCAGGACCGCCGACTACCTCGACCAGCGCACCGGGATCGGGACCGCGGTCAAGGAGTTCGCGCGCAAGATCTTCCCCGACCACTGGTCGTTCCTCCTGGGTGAGATCGCGCTGTACAGCTTCGTGACGCTGCTGATTTCCGGCGTGTTCCTCACGATGTTCTTCGTGCCGAGCATGGCCGAGGTGCACTACGACGGCCCGTGGCCGACGATGCACGGCGTCGAGATGTCCGAGGCGTTCGCCTCCACGCTGCGCCTGTCGTTCGAGGTCCGCGGTGGTCTGCTCATGCGGCAGATCCACCACTGGGCGGCCCTCATCTTCATGGCCGCGATCGTCACGCACATGATGCGCGTGTTCTTCACCGGCGCGTTCCGCAAGCCCCGTGAGCTCAACTGGGTCGTCGGCTTCGTGCTGCTGATCCTCGGCCTCGCGGCCGGCTTCTCGGGCTACTCGCTGCCCGACGACGTCCTGTCGGGCAACGGCCTGCGCATCACCGACGGCGTGATCAAGGCGATCCCGATCGTGGGCAGCTACCTGTCCTACTTCGTCTTCGGCGGGGAGTTCCCCGGGCACGACATCATCCCGAGGCTCTTCACGGTCCACATCCTCCTGGTCCCGGGTCTGATCCTCGCGCTGATTGCGCTGCACCTCTTCTTCGTCGTGCTGCACAAGCACACGCAGTACCCGGGCTCCGGGCGGACCAACGCGAACGTCGTCGGGTACCCGCTGTTCCCGATCTACGTCGCGAAGGCGGGCGGCTACTTCTTCGTGGTGTTCGGCGTCATCGCGCTCATGGGCGCGACGCTGTCGATCAACCCCGTGTGGAACTACGGCCCCTACGACCCGTCACCGGTGTCCGCGGGCGCCCAGCCCGACTGGTACATGCTGTTCCTCGAGGGCTCGTTGCGGCTCATGCCCGGCCAGACCGAGTACGTGCTCTTCGGGCCCGACGGGTACACGCTGTCGCTGAACGTCCTCATCCCCGCGGTCGTCGTGCCGGGTGTGCTGTTCACGCTGCTCGCGCTCTACCCGTTCGTCGAGTCGTTCGCGACCGGTGACAAGCGTGAGCACCACGTGCTGGACCGCCCCCGCAACCGGCCGTTCCGCACCGCGTTCGGCGTCTCGCTGCTGACCGCGTTCTTCATCCTCGTGCTCGCGGGGTCCAACGACCTCATCGCCACGCACTTCCACCTGTCGATCAACGACATCACGTGGGTGTTCCGGTTCCTGTTCTTCCTGGGTCCGTGGGCGGCCTTCGTCATCACGAAGCGCATCTGCCTCGGACTGCAGCGCAAGGACCGTGAGCTGGTCCTGCACGGCCACGAGACCGGGCAGATCGTGCGGTTCGCGTCGGGCGAGTACATCGAGGTGCACAAGCCCCTCGACGCCCACGAGCGGTGGCTGCGGGTGCAGCACGACCCGCTGCGCCCGATCGAGATCGAGCCGGCGGAGGACTCCCGGGGCGTGCGGCGCAAGGGCTACGGCCTGGACCGCATGCGCCAGCGCCTGTCGCAGGTGTTCTACGAGGACCGGGTCGAGCCGGTCACCCCGGCCGAGCTCGAGGCGTCGCACTCGCACGGCGAGCACGACGCCCTGGGCTCCGACCAGGAGAAGGCTCCCGCGCAGCTGCTGGGCGAGAGCGCACCGACGGGCGGCGGCACGCGCCTGCGCCCGGAGGACGAGACGGACCCCGGCACGCGGAACACGTGATCCTGGGCCAGAGTTGACCCCAACGACGACCGTTCGCGGTGTCCGGCAGGACGTGCCGGGCACCGCGACGGCGTTTCCGGGCGGTTGCTGCGCACCGCCACCCGACGCAGGAGAGGTACGAGATGGCTGACTACACGCTCCCGGATCTGCCGTACGACTACGCGGCGCTCGAGCCGCACATCTCCGGCAGGATCATGGAGCTGCACCACGACAAGCACCACGCTGCCTACGTCGCGGGCGCGAACACGGCGCTCGAGAAGCTCGCCGCGGCGCGCGAGGCGGACGACTTCGCGACCGTGAACCTGCAGGAGAAGAACCTCGCGTTCAACCTCGGTGGGCACGTCAACCACTCGGTCTTCTGGGAGAACCTCTCCCCCGACGGCGGCGACAAGCCCGTCGGCGAGCTGGCCGCCGCCATCGACGAGTTCTTCGGCTCGTTCGAGGCGTTCCAGAAGCACTTCGCCGCGAACGCCGCGGGCATCCAGGGTTCCGGCTGGTCGATCCTCGGCTGGGACTCCGTGGGCCAGAAGCTCGCGATCTTCCAGCTCTACGACCAGCAGAGCAACTACCCCCTCGGCCTCGTGCCGATCGTCGTGCTCGACATGTGGGAGCACGCCTTCTACCTCGACTACGTCAACGTCAAGGCCGACTACATCAAGGCCTGGTGGAACATCGTCAACTGGGCGGACGCCGCGGAGCGCTTCACGCGCGCGCGCACCCAGACGGCCGGCCTCATCGTCGCGTCGGCCTGACGAACCCGCAGGCCGCTCCCGGCGGCCCGCACCACGCCGCAGCCGCTCGTCCCCTCGGGACGGGCGGCTGCGGCGTCTCCACGGGTATCTGCCGGACTGACCACGGGGCACCTCAGGAGACTCGGTCGATGACCTCCAGCGACCTCTGGGACGCCGACCCCGCGCGGCGCTGCGACGACGAGTCGTCGCAGATGTTCTGCCCCGAGATCCTCGGGCCCACGGTCGATCTCCTCGCCGGGCTCGCGGGCGACGGTCCGGCGCTGGAGCTCGCCGTGGGCACCGGACGGGTGGCGGTCCCGCTGTGGAAGCGTGGCGTGCGGTCTCCGGGATCGAGCTGTCCGGGGCGATCGTCGACCAGCTGCGCGCCAAGGTGGCAGAGGCGGAGCTACCGGTCACGATCGGCGACATGGCGACCGCGCGTGCGGACGGCACCTTCACGCTCGTCCATCTCGTCTTCCACGGCCTCGGGATCCTCCTGACGCAGGAGGAGCAGGTCGAGCGCTTCCGCAACGCCGCGCGCCACCTCTCCCGGCGGCCACGTGATCGAGCTGTGGGTACCGGACATCCGCCGCTACCCACCCGGCCTGGCCGCCGTGCCCTTCCGGGTCTCCGAGGGTCACACCGGGTTCGACACGTACGACCTCGCGACCCAGCGCGGTACCTCGCACCACTGCTCGAGGCAGCACGACACGACCTACCGGTACGCGACGAGCAGCTTCCGGTACGTCTGGCCGGCGGAGTGCGACCTCATGGCCGCACTGGCCGGTCTCGAGCCCGTAGGCCGTTGGGCCGACAGCCGTTCACCGCCGAGAGCGCCGGCCACGTCTCCGTGTGGCGTCTCGCTCCCTGAGGCGACGCAGCCCGAGCCTCGCCCCCACGCCCCTGATCGGCACCAGGGCTCCTCCGGAACGACGACGGCCCGTCACCACCAGGTGACGGGCCGTCGTCGTGCGTCTGCGGCTCAGTGCGCGTGCTGCCCGCGGGAGAACTCGAACATCCAGCCGACGAGGCCGATGACGCCCAGCGCCGCGGCGGGCACCATGAGCCACCAGCCGAGCGCCATGGCGAGGAACGCGACCGAGCCGCCGAGCGCGACCACCAGGGGCCACCAGCTCCACGGGCTGAACGTGCCCTGGTTGCCCGCGCCCTGCTCGATCTCGCCGAGCTCGTCGTCCTCGGGCCGGGCGTCGATGCGACGCGCCAGCAGGGCGAAGTAGCCGCCGATCATCCCGACCAGACCACCGACGAGCGGGATGCCGACGGTGCCGACGGCCTCCCCGCCGCTCCAGAAGCCGTAGATCAGCCCGACCGGGATGAAGAACAGGATCCCGTAGAGGAAGAGCTTTGCCTCGATCTTCACCGCTCGTCCTCCTCGCGACGCTCACGCACGTCCTCGACGTCGTCCTCGACGACCGTGGCCGTCGACTGACGCTCCTGCCCGGTGCCCTGCGCCATGCGCTCCTCGGCGAGCTCGCGCTCACCGGTGCGCTGGGGTGCCCAGTCGAGGGGACCCGGGTCCGCCGGCTCGACGTGGTCCATCGCGGCGACCTCGGGGTGGTGCAGGTCGAACGCCGGGCGCTCCGAGCGGATGCGCGGCAGCGACGTGAAGTTGTGCCGCGGCGGCGGGCAGCTGGTCGCCCACTCGAGCGAGCCGCCGTAGCCCCAGGGGTCGTCGACCGTCACCTTGGGGGCGTTGCGCCACGTCACGTAGACGTTCCAGAGGAACGGCAGCGTCGACGCGGCGAGGATGGCCGAGCCCACCGTCGAGAGCTGGTTCATCCACGTGAAGCCGTCGTCCGGCGAGTAGTCGGCGTACCGGCGCGGCATGCCGATGACACCCAGCCAGTGCTGGACGAGGAACGTCATGTGGAAGCCCACGAACAGGAGCCAGAAGTGGATCTTGCCGAGGCGCTCGTCGAGCATCCGCCCGGTGAACTTGGGCCACCAGAAGTAGAAGCCCGCGAACATCGCGAACACGACCGTGCCGAACACCACGTAGTGGAAGTGCGCGACGACGAAGTACGTGTCGGACAGGTGGAAGTCCAGCGCCGGGCTCGACAGGATGACGCCGGTCAGACCACCGAAGAGGAAGGTGACCAGGAAGCCGATGGACCACAGCATGGGTGTCTCGAAAGTGAGCTTGCCCCGCCACATCGTGCCGATCCAGTTGAAGAACTTCACCCCGGTCGGTACCGCGATCAGCATGGTCATGAACGCGAAGAACGGCAGCAGCACCGCGCCGGTCACGTACATGTGGTGCGCCCACACCGTGACGGACAGCGCAGCGATCGCGATCGTGGCGTAGATCAGGCCCTTGTAGCCGAAGATCGGCTTGCGGCTGAAGACCGGCAGGATCTCGGAGACGATGCCGAAGAACGGCAGCGCGATGATGTAGACCTCGGGGTGCCCGAAGAACCAGAAGAGGTGCTGCCACAGCAGCGCACCGCCGTTGTCCGGGTTGAACACCTGGGCACCGAGCCGACGGTCGGCGCCGAGCGCGAACAGCGCGGCGGCCAGCGGCGGGAACGCCATGAGCACGAGCAGCGACGTCACCAGGATGTTCCAGGTGAAGATCGGCATCCGGAACATCGTCATGCCGGGCGCGCGCATCGTGACGATCGTGGTGATGAAGTTGACGGCACCGAGGATCGTGCCGAAGCCGGTCAGCGCCAGGCCGAAGACCCAGAGGTCTCCCCCGATGCCTGGTGAGTACATCTGGTTGGACAGCGGCGCGTACGCGAACCACCCGAACGACGCGGCACCCTGCGGGGTGAGGAAGCCGCCGGCGGCGATCAGGCCACCGAACAGGTAGAGCCAGTACGCGAACATGTTGAGCCGCGGGAACGCGACGTCGGGCGCGCCGATCTGCAGCGGCATGATGATGTTCGCGAAGCCCGCGAAGAGCGGCGTCGCGAACAGCAGCAGCATGATCGTGCCGTGCATGGTGAACGCCTGGTTGTACTGCTCCTTGGACTGGAACAGGTCCATCCCGGGCTGGAACAGCTCGGCGCGGATGAGCAGCGCGAGGATGCCGCCGATCGCGAACCAGATGAACGACGTGATCAGGTACAGGTACCCGATCGTCTTGTGGTCCGTGGAGGTGATCCACTTGACCACTGTCCGCCCGAGCGACTGCCGCCGGGGGGACAGGCCAGGGATGACCTCGGTGCTCGCCGCCATCAGTCCTCGTCCTTTGCCACGTCGTTCAGGTCCTGCAGCCGGTTGTACTCGAGGCCGAGGGCACCGGTCTGGCCGCGCTCGCGCAGCTCCTCCATGTGGGCGTCGTACTCGTCCTGGGACACGACCGCGACGTTGAACAGCATGGAGGAGTGCTCCTCGCCGCAGAGCTCCGCGCACTTGCCGCGGTAGACGCCCTCGCGGGTCGGGGTCACCTGGAAGGTGTTGGTGTGCCCCGGGATCATGTCCAGCTTGTACAGGAAGTCGGGGATCCAGAAGGAGTGGATGACGTCACGCGAGTCCAGCGTGAACTCCACCCGCTGGTCGACCGGCAGGTAGAGCGTGACCTGGTCGTCGAGCCCGGTGGGCGACGTCCCGATGTCCTGCGCGTGCTGGCCCGTCTCGTAGACGTCGTCGTCCAGGTAGTTGAAGTCCCAGCTCCACTGCTTGCCGATGACCTGGATGCTCACGTCCGGCTCGGCCGAGGTGTCGGTCAGCGCCAAGGTGTCCTCGTTGGTGTGGTAGAAGAGCACGCCCACCATGACGACCGGCAGCAGGATGTACATGATCTCGAGCGGCACGTGGTACCGGAGCTGGACCGGCAGGGTGTCGTCGTCCTTGCGCTTCCGGTAGACGGCGACGCACCACAGGATCAGGCCCCAGGTGATGGCGCCGACCGCGAGGGCCGCGATCCACGAGCCGACCCACAGGGAGACGACACGACCGGTCTGGTCGGTGACCTCCTGGTCGGAGAATCCGGGGAGCCAGCCGCGCTGGACCGACTCGGAGCAGCCGCTGAGCACGAGGACGAGCGCCGTGGCCAGCACGGCGACGGTCACGCGCCGGGTACGGCGGGGGGGAACCGGGTGCACGGGGAACCTTCCACTCGCGTCCCACGGGACGACATCCCGCCATGTGCGGGCAGCCGTGTGGGACCTTCGTCCTCGACCGGGTCAGCGTAGCGCGCCGTGGCGACGCTCACGTGCCGCGGCGCACGTTTGACGACATGGTGTCAGCACCGTCACACCTGCAGGTGCGCAGGCAGGCCGGCCCCCCGGGTCCGCGGCACGGCTACCGTGCCCGGGTGGACGCTCCCCAGCACGACGCCCCCGCACCGGCACCGCGTCGCGTGGTTCTCGACGTCGCGGGCCACGCCCCGCTGCGTCCGGCGGCCCGCGCCGCCCTCCTCGAGTCGCTCGACCAGGGCTGGGCCGACCCCCGGCGACTGTTCGCCGAGGGCCGCCGCGCCCGGCTGCTGCTCGACGGCGCGCGCGAGGCCCTGGCGACCTCCCTCGGCGCACGGCCCGACGAGGTCGACCTGCTGCCGTCGCACACGCTCGCCCTGCACAACGCGCTGCGCGCCGTCGCCCGCGGCCGTCGTCGTGCGGGGACCGACGTCGTCGTCGGCGCCGTCGAGCGGGCCGCGGTGCACCACGC
>JAEWEJ010000389.1 GCA_023389455.1 Actinomycetes bacterium
GTCGCGGGAGGCTGGGCGCGGGGTGCGCGGGCGGGGCTCGCCCTCGGCGTCCTGGTCTCGAGCGTCGCCTTCGCGCTCGTCCACCTCTCGACCGACCCCTGGCTGAACCTCTGGTACCTGGTCTTCGCCGTCGGCCTGGCGATCGTCACGTGGCGCACCGGGGGCATCGAGATCGCCGTGGTGATGCACGCCCTGTACAACACCCTGTCGTTCGTGCTCGACGCGGCACTGCGTGTCGACCCGGCCGTGCTGACGGACCGCAGCGCGGGCGCCGCGGACGCCGGTGTGCTCGTCCCCGCCGCGCTGGTCGTGGTGACGACCGTGGTGGTGTGGGTGCGCACGCGGCACACCGGACCGGCGCGGACACCGGACGACGCGTCGGCGGCCGGGGTGCAGCCGACTCCGCCGCTCGCCGGGCGGATGGAAGAGATGGCCACCTCCCGGAGTTGAGCCGTCAACAGTTGTCGCGGACATCGTCGGGCGGGGCAGGCACCCCGCCCGACGCACGGGTGCCCACGGCGGACGAGGACCCCCGAAGGAGCCGTGCAGCATGGACACATCCCGGATCGAGTTCGGCATCGACAGCTTCGGTGACCGCCCCCGCGACGACCGCGGGGAGGTCATGTCGCACGCGCAGGCGATCCGCGCGACCGTGGCCGAGGCCGTCCTCGCCGACCAGGTCGGCATCGACGTCGTCGCCCTCGGCGAGCACCACCGCCCGGAGTACGCCATCTCCAGCCCGGAGACCGTGCTGGCGGGCATCGCGACCGCGACCGAGCGCATCCGGCTCGCCTCGGGGGTCACGGTGCTGTCCTCGGACGACCCCGTGCGGGTGTTCCAGCGCTTCGCCACCGTCGACGCGCTGTCGAACGGCCGCGCCGAGGTGATCCTCGGCCGCGGCTCGTTCACCGAGTCGTTCCCGCTGTTCGGGTACGACCTGAAGGACTACGAGGTGCTCTTCGAGGAGAAGATCCACCTGTTCCACCGGCTGCTGGACGAGACCCCGGTGACCTGGGAGGGCACCACGCGCGCGCCCCTGCGCGACGCCGACGTGTACCCGAAGACCGAGTCCGGGCGGCTCAGGACCTGGGTGGGGGTCGGCGGGACGCCGCAGTCGGTGCTCCGCACCGCCCAGTACGGGTTCCGGCTCATGCTGGCCGTCATCGGCGGCGCACCCGACCGCTTCGCCCCGTACGTGGACCTGTACCGGCGCGCGCACCAGCAGCTCGGCACGACCCCCGAGCCGGTGGGCGTGCACTCACCCGGGTTCGTCGCCGCCACGGACGAGGAGGCCAGGGAGCTGTTCTTCCCGGGCTACCGCGAGATCCGCGACCGCATCGGCGCGCTGCGCGGCTGGCCGCCGTTGCAGCAGCGGGAGTTCGACGCCGAGGTCGCGCACGGCTCGCTGTACGTCGGCTCGGTGGAGACCGTCGCGGCGCGGATCGCGCACGCGATCCGCGTCCTCGACGTCGGCCGCTTCGACATGATCTACTCCGCCGCCGGCACGGTCCCTGCGTCCGCGCGACTGCGGTCCGTCGAGCTGTACGGCACGCAGGTGATCCCGCGGGTCCGTGAGCTGCTCGCCGAGCAGCCCGTCGCCGCGGGCGCGGCCCGGTGACGACGCAGCCAGAGGTGACGACGCAGCCGGAGACGACGACGCAGACAGTCGGGATCCTCGGTGCCGGCAAGCTCGGCACGGTCCTGGCGCGTCTCGCCGTCGCGGCCGGGTTCCGGGTCCTCGTCGCCGGCTCGGGCGACCCCGCGCGGATCGCGCTGACCACCGAGGTGCTCACGCCGGGCGCGACGCCCGCGTGGGCCCGCGACGTCGCGCAGGCGGCGGACGTGGTCGTCCTCGCCCTCCCGCTGGGTCGCCACCGGGAGATCCCGGCCGACGCGCTGCGCGGCAGGCTCGTCGTCGACGCGATGAACCACTGGTGGGAGGTCGACGGGCCCCGCGACGCGGTCGTGCCGGCAGGTCTCTCGTCGAGCGAGCTGGTGCAGCGGTCCCTGCCGGGCGCGCGGGTGGTGAAGGGACTCAACCACATGGGTTACCACGACCTCGAGGACGAGGCACGGCCCACAGGGGCGCCGGGCCGCAAGGCGATCGCGGTCGCCGGCGACGACCCGCAGGACGTCGCCGCGGTGGCGGCCCTGGTCGACGCCCTCGGGTTCGAGCCGGTGGTGATCGGCGACCTGGCGGCGGGCGCGCGGCTCGAGCCCGGGTCCCCCGCGTTCGGCGCCGACGTCGAGGCCGAGGACCTCCGTAGGCTCACCGGCACTGCGCCCGTCCCCACCGACCGAGCCTGACCCCCACCTCCGAAGGGAAAGCCAGATGACTCGCGAGCTCGTGGACCGCACCGGAACCCCCGTGACCATCGCGCTGGAGCGCGCCGAGCCGGTGAGCGCCTGGACCGTGAGCGTGGCCGGGGAACGCGTCGGCAGGGCCGACTTCCTCGACGCGCCGGACGCGCACGAACGGGTCTTCTTCCACACCGAGGTCGATCCCCGGTTCGGGGGCCGCGGCCTCGCCGGCCTGCTGCTGCGCGAGGCCCTGGCGGACGGCGCGCGGGAGGGGCTGACGGTCGTGCCCGTCTGCCCGCTCTTCGCCCGTCACCTGGCGACGCACGGCGACGCCTATCTCGCCGAGGGTGGGTCGTTCCGCCGGCCCGTCCGCGCCGACATGACGCTCGTCGGGCGGGCTGTGCAGGGCGCTGGGTGAGCCGTGCAGGGCACTGAATGAGCCGTGCAGGGCGCCGAGTGAGCCGTGCAGGCACTGAGCGAGCGGAGCCCTGAGAGAGAGCGGATGAGTCCGGCCGGAGCCCGAGCGGGCCTCCGGCCGGGCGGACGGTCCGGTCGCTACTCGTCGCCGCCGAAGAACCCGCCGTCGAGGACGCGGCTGTAGCGCAGCCGCAGCGCGCGCTCGGTGCTCGCGGCGACCGTGGCGACCACGAGCGCGATGTTGACCGTCTCCGACAGGTGGAACGGGCCGGTCCACGGGCCGCCGACGACCTGCGCCACGGGCGGGATCGCGGTGAGCTGCTCGATGATCTGCGGGGCGCCGAGCACGAGCGCGACGAGCAGCACGCTCACGGACACGAGCGCGAGCGCGCGGCTCAGCGCCGGGTGGTTCCGGTCCAGGCGGGCGCGCCACCCCTCGGCCGAGTCCGGGTCGGGCACGAGCTGGCGCACCGTCCCGTCGTGCGCCACGTGGTGGATGCGCCGTAGCCCGTACCCGCTGACCGCGACCTCGATCGTGCCGTCGGGCACCGGGAAGGCGGCGGGGAGCACCGCGGTGGCGTGGTGCAGGCCGTCGACGTAGAGCTCGGCCCGCACCTCGCCGTCGTCGTCACCGCCGTGCCGGACGTCGACGGACCAGGTGCGCCGTGCGCCGGCCGGGTCCGTCAGGTGCAGGTGGAACAGGGAGCGGGTGAGCAGCTGCCAGGGGCGGTAGGGCGTCAGTGCGTGCCCGTCGCCGGGCTGCACGGTCGCGGTCGTGCGTGACATGGGTCCTCCTCGATGTCCTCCTGTCCGGGTGTGCGGGTGCCGCCGCGGCCTCGAGGGCCGCGACGGCGACATCGCTGCGAGGTCTCGATCCGGGGTCTCATGGCGTCAGACCCCCACGACGTGCGTGAGCGCGAGCCAGATCGTCACCGTGAGCACGGTCGTCCACAGCACGATGGCCACGGCCTGCCAGAGCAGGACCCACCGGCGGGGGCTGCCGCTGGCGACGAGGATCGCCGCGGTGAACTGCGTCGGGATCGCGAGCGGGCCGAGGATGCTCGCCCCGGGGACGCCGAAGCGGTTGAGCCACGTGACGACGCGTTGGCGCCCCTTCGACATCGGCTGGGCGGACGCCGGCGCGGCGAACCCGTCGACCGCGTGGACGTCCGGGGTGGCCGGGCCGCCGACGGTCGCCTTCACGCGGGCCCGGTCGACGACGGCCGTGCGGGCCCGTCCGGTGAACGCCACCACGAGCGCCACGGACAGGAAGTTGCCGACGACTGCGGCCACGGCCGCGACCACGGGGTTCAGCCCGCCGACGATCCCCACCATCGCGCCGACCTCCCCCTCGAGGAACGGGACGGCGGCGGCGAGCATGACGATGAACGGCTGGAAGAACTCGGGCACCTGGGCCACGAGCTCCTGGAACCTGACGATGAGCTCCTGCAACGGGGTCATGATGTTCATCTCCTGTGCGAGTCGCGGATCGAGCGTTTCTCGATCACGAGCCCGAGGAGACACCGTGTTCTCGGAACAGGGTCAAGGGGTGGGTGGAGACCCCGTCCCGTCGGGGCCGCCGCGCGCCGCCAGGACCTCCTGCGCGATCTGGTTCCCGAGCAGCGCGGCGCGTGTCAGGACGTCCCGCTGCGCCGGGTTGTACAGCGCCGTCACGGCCTCGACGAACGTCTCCTGCGCGACGCGCCCGCTCGTCGCCAGGTGCCCCGCTGGATCGCTGAGCCACGGGTAGTCGACGAGGTTGCGCGCGATGCCCTGCGCGATCTGCTCCGCGAGGCGCTGGCGCGTCGCCTCGTCCGCGTCGGGGGGCAGCGCGTCGAGCTCCTTGCCGTCGTCGCCGGCCTCGGCGTCCTCCTGGACCATGTCCCGCAGGTCGGCCATCGCGTCGGCGTCGTAGAGCCTGGAGTAGATGTGGAGGATCGACCGGTCCACCTCCGTGAGGTGCTCCGCCACGGACGCGAACCCCGCGGGCACGTCGGGTGGCGCGGCGTTGCTCAGGATCGCGGCGATCTCGGCCCGCGCCTGCTGCAGCTGCTCGATCCTCGCGGCGAGCTCGGCGTCCACCTCCCGCAGCCTGTCCGACGTGCCCGCGCTGTCGGCCACCCCGTCGACCTCGGAGAGCGGCACGCCCAGCTCGGCGAGGCGGCGAATCCGCAGCAGGCGCACCAGGTGCGGCACGCCGTACTTCTTGTAGCCGTTGTACCGACGGTCCGGCTCGGCGAGCAGCCCGAGCCGGTGGTAGTGCCGGATCGTGTTGACGGTCGTCCCCGCCAGGTCGGCGAGCTCGCTCGTGCTCCAGGCCATGCGGCGCTCCTCATCTCCGGCGGGTGCCGAAGTCTGTCAGTCGCGGGCGACCCGCCGCAGCAGGTCCAGGAGCGTGCGTTGCTCGTCGGCGTCGAGCACCTCGAGCCGCGCGCGGGCGCCCTCGTGGCGGCGGGCGGACATGCGGTCGAGCAGGTCGTGGCCGGCGTCGGTGAGCGCGACGAGCGTCGCGCGCCGGTCGTCGGGGTCCGGGACGCGCCGGACCCAGCCGTCCTGCTCGGCCTGGTCGACCTTCGAGGTCACGGACCGAGGCGCGACGTCGAGGGCGACGGCCAGCTCCCCGAGGCGCCGCGGGCGGTCGCACCGGTCGAGGGTGCGCAGCAGCCGCAGCTGACCGGGGGTGATGTCGTCGCCGAGCCGCTCGGCGGCGTCCCTGCGGACGGTGCGCAGCACGTCGTGCAGGAGCTCGAGCAGCTCCTCGGACGGCTCGGGGCGGCGGGCCGGGTCGCGGCGCGGACCCGCGGGCGCGCCGTCGGGTGCGACCGTGCAGGTACCGGGGCGCGCGTCGGCCGGTGCCGGCTCCCCCGCGGTGTCGTGTCCCACGGCTCCGAGGCTACCGGGGAATACCTGAGAGGTGAACGTTGCTCATCGTGAGGTAACCTCAGCAATGTCGCGCGGCCCGTCCCGCGCCCCTCCGACCCCTGGAGGTCCCCCTTGACCCACCCCGGACCCGTTCCCGCAGGTCGCGGCATGCGCGGCTTCGCGCAGGACCGCGAGGTCGCGCGCCAGCGGCTCGCCCCCGGCACCCTGCGCCGCATCCTCACCTTCGCCCGTCCCTACCGCGCCCAGCTCGCGGTCTTCCTCGTCCTCATCGCGCTCGGCGCCGCCGCCGGCGCCGCCACCCCCTGGCTGTTCCAGCGGCTCATCGACGACGGCATCGCCGCCGGTGACACCGGGCTCGTCGTCGGCATCGCCGCCGTCGTCGCCGCGCTCGCCGTCGTGTCCGCCGCGCTCGGCGTCGGCGAGCGCTGGGTGTCCGCGCGCATCGGCGAGGGCCTCATCCACGACCTGCGCACCGCCGTGTTCGACCACGTGCAGCGCATGCCGCTCGCGTTCTTCAGCCGCGCCAAGACCGGCGCGCTCGTCCAGCGCCTCAACGGCGACGTGCTGGGCGCGCAGCAGGCCTTCACCGCGACGCTGTCCAACGTGGTCAGCAACTCGCTGACCATCGTCTTCGTGCTCGCCGCGATGCTGTCGATGTCGTGGCAGCTCACGCTGCTCTCGCTCGTCCTGGTGCCCGTGTTCGTGCTGCCCGCACGGTGGTTCGGCCGCAGGATCGCCGGGATCACCCGCGAGTCCTACGAGCTCAACGCCGACGCGTCCCAGACCATGACCGAGCGGTTCAACGTCGCCGGCGCGCACCTGGTCAAGGTCTTCGGCGACCCCGCCCGGGAGTCCGCGGCCTACGCCGAGCAGACGGCCCGCGTGCGGGACATCGGCGTCAAGCGCGCCCTGTACTCGACGTGGTTCCGCATCGGCCTGACCACCGTCGCGGCCATCGCCACGGCCGTCGTCTACGGCGTCGGCGGCGTCCTGGCGATCCGCGACGAGCTCACCGTCGGTGTCGTCGTCGCGCTCGCCGCGTACCTGGGCCGGCTGTACGGCCCGCTGACGGCCATGTCGAACGTGCAGGTCGACGTGATGACGGCCCTCGTGTCGTTCGAGCGCGTCCTGGAGGTGCTCGACCTCGAGCCCACCGTCAGCGAGAAGCCCGACGCGACCGACCTGCGCGCCGCGGTGGCCCGCAACGGCGCGACGCTCGAGCTCGACCACGTCGGCTTCCGCTACCCGTCCGCCGGCGAGGTGTCGCTGGCCTCCCTGGAGTCCGTCGCGACGCTGAGCCGCGACCCGGTGGCCGACACCCTGCGCGACATCACGTTCCAGGTGCCCGCCGGGGCGATGGTCGCGCTCGTCGGGCCGTCGGGTGCGGGCAAGACGACGATCTCGCAGCTCGTCACCCGCATGTACGACCCGACGCGCGGCGCCGTGCGCATCGCGGGTGCGGACCTGCGCGACGTCACCGCCGCGTCCCTGCGCGACACCGTCGGCGTCGTCAGCCAGGAGGCGCACCTGTTCCACGACACCATCGCGGGCAACCTGCGCTTCGCGCGCCCCGAGGCCACCGACGACGACATCGAGCGCGCCCTGCGCGGCGCCCACGTCTGGGACCTCGTCGCCTCCCTGCCCGAGGGCATCCACACCGTCGTCGGGGACCGCGGCTACCGCCTGTCCGGCGGCGAGCGTCAGCGCCTCGCGATCGCACGGCTGCTGCTCAAGGCCCCCGACGTCGTCGTGCTCGACGAGGCCACCGCGCACCTGGACTCCGAGTCCGAGGCCGCCGTCCAGGCCGCCCTCGACGAGGCGCTGGTCGGACGGACGTCCCTGGTCATCGCGCACCGGCTGTCCACCGTGCGGCAGGCCGACCTCATCGTCGTCGTCGACGCCGGGCAGGTCGTCGAGACCGGCACGCACGCCGAGCTGCTGGCGCGCGGCGGGCTGTACGCGGACCTGTACCGCACGCAGTTCGCGCCGGCGGCGGTGGTCTGACCTGTCAGGTGTACCGCTCGAGGTCGCGCACGATCGGTCCGGAGTCCGGCACGCGGAACCACCACCACCCACGTTCGCCCGTGCGTCCGGCGACGCGCGCCATCCGCACACCGTCGTCGTCGACCGTGATGTCGCGGAAACGCGCGTCGGCCTCGCCGAGTCGCCGCGTGACGCTCTGACGCACCGCGGCGGCACTGTCCGGCAGGGCTTCCAGTGCCGCGCCGGCGGCGTCCCGCAGCAGCAACGCGGCTGCGAGGTCGTGCTCGTTCCAGACGGTGCGGTCCTCCCACGCGAGCACCCTGTCCGCGTCGAGCTTGGCGACGTGCAGCTGCCACGCCACCGCCAGGGCGAGGGCGTCGGTCCGAGTGCCCCCGAACGACACCGCGTGCGTCGCGAGAACGGCCAGGGCGTCGGCGTCCAGGCGGGCCCGCGCGTCGTCGAGCTCGCCGCTCATGAGGCACCGCCGATGCGGTACGCCGTGGACTTCCACGGCAGGTCGTAGTTGACGATCACGCGAATCCCCTTCCACTCGAACTTCTCGGCGTTCTGCCCTGCCAGCCGCTCCGGGGTGCCGCGCGTCAGTGCGTCATGGACCTGCCCCTGTGTCGGTCGTCCCATCGCTGGGTTGCCGTCACCGGTGTGCCCGTTCACGAACTGCTCGATCTCGTCCCGGCTGTAGCCGCTGCCTCGGAAGTCGTCGTCGGGCGCACGGTTCGAGCCCTCGTCACGGTTTCCCCGATCGGGCCGCGCCCCACGTCCAGAACTCCCTGAGGCCTCGGAGAGCAGGGCCTGGAGAACGAGGTGCGACCCGACGACCGTGCCGGCGGCGAGCGCCACGCCGCTTCCCGTGAGGACCAGCGTGCCGGCCGTCGTCACTGCGAACGCCGCCGCCGGCGGGAAGAAGAGGAACGACGCGGCGATGATCGCGAGTCCGAGCACGAACTGTGCCGAGGACAGGGCGTCGAGGGCATGGAAGTTGCGCACGACGCCGCGCGTGGGATCGCCGGAGAGAGCTGTCGCCGCCAGCAGGAGCACCCCGGTGACGAGGCTCGCCGTCCCCGCGGCACACCGGGTACCCACTCGCAACCGTTCCTCGTGCAGCGCCGGCTCCTTGACCGACCTCAGCTGGCGCACCCACCCCGGGACCTGCGTCGCCACCAGCACACCGCCCGCAGCGACGGCGAGCACGAGCGACCACGTGCCCACGGGTCCGGCCATGGACCGCTGCAGCGCGCGGGTTGCGGGGAAACCCCCCACCACCAGGTACGCGAGCGGCGGGAACGCGCACACCAGCCAGACCACGGACCGCCAGGATCGCAGCACGCCGAGGTCGGGCCTGTCCATGAGTCTGCGACCGGCGCTGCGCCACCTGCCGACATCGGTCGCCTGCGCCAGCAGTGTCACATCGTCACGCACACGGTCGACGAGCGTCGATCCCGGTAAGGCTGATGCCGTGAGCGCCGCCCGCCGGGCGAGGACAAGCCGCCACGTGACGGCCGTGCTCCACGGGGGTGCGAGTAGCCCCGCGTGCGCGACGGCGCGGGGATCCAGACCGTGCGCCGGCTCACCAGGGAGCAGGACGTCCCTCCGGTCCCTGCGCGCCCGAGCCAGCACTGTCCTGTCGGCGGCAGTACCCGCGAGGATGCCGACCACGAGGAGGCCCGAGAGCCGGTAGCCGACCCACGCGATCACGGCAGACGTCGACGTGGCGGCGACTGCGACACCGGTAGCGTCCGCGTTGTAGTTGGCGTGGTCGAGCGTCGCTACCACCAGGGGTAGCGCCCCTGCCCAACGCCACATGTCCCGCCGTCGGGTGAACCAGGCGACGCCTGCTCCAGCAAGTGCGGTCCACACGAGGTGCTGGATCGCCTCGGGCTCGCCGACGGAGAAGAGCGGGGCGAACGATGCGGGTGCCGGTTGCCACGTCGTCAGTGACGTCCAGATCGACGGAACCGTGACGACGCCGGCGAGGTTGCCCGTCACGACGTAACCGCCGGTCGTCGGCATGGCGAGCATGCCAAGGCGCCCGAAGCGCAGGGTCGCCTCGAACAGCTCGAACCCCATGCCGAGCGCGCCGCCGGCGAGCAGGTGGTCGACATAGCCCAGCTGGCGGTGGGAGTGCACCCAGCGCCACGCCAGGAGGGCCAGCGGGGCGACCTTGACGACCTCCTCGAGCAGCGGGTCGACCGTCCACCCCGCGGTGTCGACGACATCGCGCAGCGACCAGGGTCCGATGCCGGCGACAGCGCGCGTCCACGCCCACTGCAGGGCGACCGCGGCGGGTCCGCACACGAGGAAGCCGGCGAGCACCCCCAGCAGGAGCGTGGTCACGCGCAATGAGCGCGCCCAGGCCCCGATGAGCGCAAGCTGTGTGACGGACACGACCGCGGCCACGGTCATGAGCAGGACCATGTCCGGTTCTCCGATCAGCCGCGCGACGCGGGAACGGTAGCGGACGCGCACACCCGGGGGGGTCATCCACTGCGGACCACCCCCGTGGGCCCCGTGAGTAGCACACGGTGCTACTTTGGCTCTCATGTCGACGGTCGGGGTGCGCGAGCTCAGGCAGGACGCGTCCGGCGTGCTGCGCCGGGTCGAGGAGGGCGAGCGCGTCGTCGTGACCGTCCACGGGCGGCCTGTCGCCGACCTCGTCCCCCACACCGAGACCCGCCCGGCCTGGCGTCCCGTGCGTGACCTCGCCGCGATGTTCCCCGGTGTGCACGACCCCGACTGGGAACAGGACACGGCACTCGTCGACGGTGAGGTCGCGGACCCGTTCGAGCGCGGCAGCGACCGGTGAGGCTGGTCCTCGACACGAACGTCCTCATCGACGGACTCGTGCCGACCGACCCCGACGCCGAAGCGGCGATCAGCACGGCCACGCTGGCCGAGCTGCGGTTCGGCGTCCTCGTCGCCCGCACCCCTGAGACGCGCGCGGCACGGATGCGCGTGCTGTCGAGCGCGGAGAGAGCGCTGGCGGCGCTCCCGATCGACGACGCGGTCGCGTCGAGCTACGGGCTGCTGGCGGCGAAGGCCGTCGCTGCCGGCCGGCAGCCGCGTGCGCGGGCGTTCGACCTGCTCATCGCGGCGACGGCGCATGCTCACGGCGCCGCGCTCGTCACGCGCAACGCCCGGGACTTCGCGGGCCTGGACGACGTGCTCGAGGTCCGCGCGCCGTAAGCCCCGCGCTCGCCCAGCGCGGCCCTCAGTGGACGAGCTTCAGCCCGACCACGCACCCGACGATCCCGAGGATGAGCAGGATCTTCACCAGGCTCGCGGGCTCGGCGCCCGTCACCATCGCGAACGCGACGGTCACGGACGCGCCGATCCCGACCCACACGGCGTACGACGTGCCGGTCGGCAGCTCACGCATCGCGTAGGCCAGGCCGCCCATCGACACGAGCAGCGCCAGGCCGAAGACGACGGTGGGGCCGAGCCGGGTGAACCCCTCGGACCGCCCCAGGGCGGTGGCCCAGACGGCCTCGAACAGCCCGGACACGACGAGCACGACCCAGGCGACGGACGTGGCGGACACGGCAGACCTCCGGCGGCTGCCGTCTTGTCGCTCTCCGGGTACGGCGCCCCTCGTCCGGGGGCCCGTGCGATGAGTCGGGCCCGGGCCCATGCTCGCACGTCACGCCGCGAGCAGGGCGGCACCGCACGAGGGCGTCACCGACCGCACGCCGGTGGCGTCGCCGGCCTCACGGCCAGGCCGTCACCGACCTCACGGCGACGCCGGCCTCAGGTCCCCGGGCGCACGAGTCCCCTCCTGCTCCTGCGCCCGGGGTCCGTGGTCAGCAGCTCCCGCTGCCACCCTCGGCCGCGGCGGCGTCCTGCGCCGGCGTCCCCTCGGCCTCGTACCCGCGGATCACGTCGACCTTGGCGGCGGACGCGGACGCGGGGTCGAACTCCTGGTCCAGCCACTCGCGGACCAGCACCTTGGCGAGCTCCAGCCCGATGACGCGCTGCCCCAGGCAGAGCACCTGCGCGTCGTTGGACAGCACGGAGCGCTGCACCGAGAACGTGTCGTGCGCCGTCACCGCGCGCACGCCGGGCACCTTGTTGGCGGCGATCGCCATGCCCAGGCCGGTGCCGCACACCAGCAGCGCGCGGTCGGCCGCGCCCTCGGCGACCTTGCGGGCCGCCGCCACCGCCACGTGCGGGTACGCGGTGTCGTCGTCGGCGTGCACGCCGACGTCCTCGACGACCTCCACTCGCGGGTCGGCGCGCAGCAGGTCCGCGAGCGCGTCCTTGTACGTCAGGCCGGCCTCGTCGGCGCCGACCACGATCCTCGTGACGCTCACGGCGTCTCCTCTCCCTCGGGTACGACGGTCGACCGGACGGCCGCCACGATCGCGGTGAACGACACGGCTCCGGGGTCGGGCGTGCCGACGCTGCGCTCGGCGAGCGGACGCGCGCGGCCGAGACGCGGACGCAGGTCCGCGGTGGCCTGTGCGGCGGTGCGTGCGGCCTCGAGCGCCGCGTCCCACGC
>JAEWEJ010000338.1 GCA_023389455.1 Actinomycetes bacterium
GTGCAGGACGGCGGGCGCCGCGGCCGTGGCTCAGCGCAGGTGGCCGCCGCCGTTGAGGTCGAGCACCGCGCCGGTCACGAACCCGGGCTCGGACGCGAGGTACACGACGGCCGCCGCGACGTCCTGCGGCGTGCCGGCGCGCCCGACGAGCGTGCCCGCGACGGCCGCGCGCTGCCCGGCCTCGGGGGTGAACCGCTCGTGGAACGGCGTCTGCCCGATGAACCCGGGGGCGACCGAGTTCACCGTGATCCCGCGGGGGCCGAGCTCCTTGGCGAGGGCCCGCGTGAGCCCGTCCATGCCGGCCTTGGCGGCCGCGTAGGCGCTCGCGCCCGCGCCGCCGCCGTCCTGCCCGGCGGCCGACGAGACCTGCACGACGCGCCCGCCGGCGGGCATGACGTCGAGCACCGCCTGCGTGACGAGGAACGCGCTGGTGAGGTTGACGTCCAGCACGGCGTGCCAGTGCTGCGGCGTCATCTCGGCCAGCGGCACCCGCCCGACGATCCCGCCGGCGTTGTTCACCAGCACGTCGACGCGCCCGCCCAGGTCGCGGGCAGCGGCGGCGACGACGTCCCGCACGGCGCCGGGGTCGGTCGCGTCGAGCTCGTATGCGGCGGCGGCACGGCCCATGGCGTGCAGCTCGGCGACGACCTGCCGGGCGTCGTGCGTGCGGTAGGTCACGGCCACGTCGGCGCCGGCGCGGCCGAGCGCGAGCGCGACCTCGCGCCCGATGCCCGTGCCGCCGCCGGTGACCAGCGCGACGCGTCCGCGCAGGGAGTCGTCCGTCACCGGTCGACCCGCGCGCTGCCGCCGCCGGCGAGCTTGAGCACCTCGGTCTTGGTCACCATCGTGGTGTCGCCGGGGGTGGTCATGGCCAGCGCGCCGTGCGCGGCGCCGTACTCGACGGCCGTCGCGAGCGGCTGCCCGTCGATGAGGCCGTAGATGAGGCCGGACGCGAACGAGTCGCCGCCGCCGACGCGGTCGAGGATCTCGAGGCGCTCGCGGTACGTCGCCTGCACGACACCCGTGGCCTTCGACCAGGCGATGGCGCCCCAGTCGTTGCAGGACGCGGAGTGCACGGTGCGCAGCGTGGTGCCGATGACCCGGAAGTTCGGGTACGCGGCGGCGGCCTTCTCGATCATCGCGGCGAACGCGTCGACCTCGATGGCGGAGATGTTCTCGTCGACGCCCTCGACCTCGAACCCGAGGGAGGCGGTGAAGTCCTCCTCGTTGCCGATCATGACGTCGACGTGCTCGGCGATGCGCTTGTTGACCTCCTGCGCCTTGGCCTGCCCGCCGATCGCCTTCCACAGCGACGGCCGGTAGTTGAGGTCGTACGACACCACCGTGCCGTGGCGCTTGGCGGCGGTGACCGCCTCGACGACGAGCTCGGCGGTCGTCTCGCTCAGCGCGGCGTAGATGCCGCCGGTGTGCAGCCAGCGCACGCCCAGCTCGCCGAACAGGTGGTCCCAGTCGACGTCGCCGGGCTTCATCTGCGAGGCCGCGGTCAGGCCGCGGTCCGAGACGCCCACGGCGCCGCGGACGCCGAAGCCGCGCTCGGTGAAGTTCAGGCCGTTGCGCACGCCGCGGCCGATGCCGTCGTACGGCGCCCAGCGGACGTGCTCGGTGTCGACGCCGCCGGTGAGGATGAGGTCCTCGACCAGGCGGCCGACCTCGTTGTCGGCGAGCGCGGTGACGACGGCGGCGCGCAGGCCGAACGCGCGGCGCAGACCGCGGGCGACGTTGTACTCGCCGCCGCCCTCCCACGCGCGGAACTGGCGGGCGGTGCGGATGCGGCCCTCGCCCGGGTCGAGCCGCAGCATGACCTCGCCGAGGGAGACGATGTCGTAGCGGCACTGCTCGGCGGGGCGGATGGTCAGGTCGGACATGTTCTCTCGCCTCTCTGGCGGTCGGGCGGTCAGCGGGTCAGGGCGACGGCGTCGGCGGTCAGCCGCGTGATGCCGGCGAAGTCGCCGGAGCGGACGAGGTCCTTGGCGACCATCCACGAGCCGCCGACGGCGACGACCGACGGCACGGCGAGGTACTCGTGCAGGTTCGCGGCGCTCACGCCGCCGGTGGGCACGAAGCGCACGCCGCCGAAGGGCGCGGCGAGGGCGGCGATGGCCTTGGCCCCACCCGACGTGCCCGCAGGGAAGAACTTGACGGTGTCCAGCCCGAGCTCGAGGGCGGCCTGGATCTCGGTGGCGGTGACGGCGCCGGGCAGCGCGAGGACGCCGTGCTCCTGGCAGCGCTCGACGACGGCGCGGCTCAGGCCGGGGGAGACCACGTAGGACGCGCCGGCGGCGACGGCCTGGTCGACCTGGGCGGGGGTGAGGACCGTGCCGGCGCCGACGAGGATGTCGCCGCGGTCCGCCATGGCGCGGATCGCGTCGGGGGCTGCCGCGGTCCGGAACGTGACCTCCGCGACGGGCAGCCCGCCGGCGACGAGGGCGGCGGCGAGCGGGTCGGCGTCGGCGGCGTCGTCGAGCACGACCACGGGGACGAGGCGTGCGGCGGCGAGCCGGTCCAGGGTGTCCATCGCGAGGATCTCCTTCGATGCGTTGCGCTGGGCGGAATGGTCATCCCGCTGTGAGGAATACCCTCTCATGCTCGCCGCCGCGCGCTCAGCCCGCGTGCCGCGGGTGGTGCAGTGCGGACGGGTCGATCGCGTGGGCGGGCGCCCGGCCCGCGGCGACGTCGAGGATCGCCTCGACCGCGCTGGTCGCCACCGCGTCGGTGAAGTCGGCGGTCCAGCACAGCGCGTGCGGCGTCACGATGACGTCGGGGTGCGTCAGCAGCGGGTCGTCCGCGGCCGGCGGCTCGGGCTCCAGCACGTCCAGCCCGGCGCCCGCGATCCGGCCCGCGGCGAGCGCGGCGCGCAGCGCGTCGTGGTCCACGAGCCCGCCGCGCCCGACGTTGACGAGGTAGGACGTGGGGCGCATCGCGGCGAGGAGCTCCGCGTCGACGAGGTGGTACGACGACGGCGTCAGTGCGGCCGTCAGGACGACGTAGTCGGAGTCGGCCGCGAGCCGGCCCAGCGGGACCAGCTCGGCGCCGACACCCTGCGCGCGGGCCTCGTCGGCGACGGGGTCGGACGCGAGCACGCGCACGCCCAGGGGGCGGAGCATCGTGGCGAGCTCGCAGCCCACGCCCCCGAGGCCCACGATGCCGACGGTGCGCCCCGCCACGCCGGGCCCGCGGTAGAGGCCGCGGTCGTCCCAGCGTCCCTCGGCCGCGGCGCGGTGGTTCTCCGGCAGGCGGTGCGCCAGCGCGAGCAGCAGCGTGAGCGCGGCGAGCGCGAGCGGGCGGCGCACGGCGGTCGGGGTGTTCGTCACCACGACGCCCTCGGCGGCCAGGCCGGGCACGTCGATGCCGTCGTAGCCCGCGCCGTACCGCGCGAGGTGACGCAGGCGGGGCGCGGCGGCCGCGGTGGCGCGCGTCAGGTGCAGGTGGCCCATCGAGAGCACGGCGTCGAACGGGGCGAGGACGTCGGGCGTCAGCTCGTGCGCGAGCGGCGGCAGGTACTCCCAGGTGAGTCCGGCGGCGCTGAGCCGGTCCAGCCCCAGGTCGCCGAAGCGTGAGGACCCGTCGGGCAGGAAGCCGTCGGAGGTGACGCCGACGTGGTACGTGCTGCTCATCGTGCACAACCCTTCAATCATCTGATGTTTACGTGACGAACGTACGCCACCTGCGCGAGTGCATGCGGCAACGCGCAGTGGCGACCGTACAAAGATCTGATGAATAGCGCTAGGGTGGCGACCACCCACCCGAGAGGACAGGCCCGTGAAGATCACCGCCGTCGACGTCGAGGACGTCCGGTTCCCCACCTCGCTCACCGCTGACGGTTCCGACGCCATGAACAAGGACGGCGACTACTCCGCCGCCTACGTGGTCCTGCGCACCGACGGCACCGACGCCGAGGGCGCTCCCCTGGCCGGCTACGGCCTGACGTTCACGACCGGCCGTGGCAACGACATCGTCGGCATCGCGGCGCGCCAGCAGGCGGCGCTGCTCGTCGGCCGGGACGTCGAGGAGATGGTGGCCGACATGGGCGGCGTCTACCGCGACCTCACCGCGGACGCCCAGATGCGCTGGCTCGGCCCCGAGAAGGGCGTCGTGCACCTGTCGCTGTCGGCCGTCATGAACGCGGCGTGGGACCTCGCCGGTCGCGTGGCCGGCAAGCCCGTGTGGCGGCTGCTCGCCGACATGACCCCCGAGCAGCTCGTCGACGTCGCCGACCTGCGGTACCTTTCCGACGCCCTGACGCGCGACGAGGCCATCGCGCTCCTGCGTGCCCAGGAGGGCGGCAAGGCCGAGCGCATCGCCGAGCTCGAGCGCACCGGGTACCCCTGCTACACGACGTCCGCGGGCTGGCTCGGGTACAGCGACGAGAAGCTGCGCCGGCTCTGCCAGGAAGCGGTCGACGAGGGCTACCAGCACATCAAGCTCAAGGTCGGCGCCGACCTCGAGGAGGACGTGCGCCGCTGCGGCATCGCGCGCGACGTCATCGGGCCCGACCGCGCGCTCATGATCGACGCCAACCAGGTGTGGGACGTCGACCAGGCCATCGAGTGGACCAACGCCCTGGCGCGGTTCGACCTCCTGTGGATCGAGGAGCCGACCAGCCCGGACGACGTGCTCGGGCACGCCGCGATCCGCCGCGGCGTCGCACCCGTGGGCGTCGCCACGGGCGAGCACGGCCACAACCGCGTGATGTTCAAGCAGTTCATGCAGGCCGGCGCCATGGACTACTGCCAGCTCGACGCCGGGCGCCTGGCGAGCCTCAACGAGATCGTCGCGGTCCTGCTGCTCGCCGCGAAGTTCGGCGTGAAGGTGTGCCCGCACGGCGGCGGCGTGGGCCTGTGCGAGATGGTCCAGCACATCTCGGTGCTCGACTTCGTCGCGGTCTCGGGGTCGCGCGAGGGCCGTGTCACCGAGTACGTCGACCACCTGCACGAGCACTTCACCGACCCCTGCGTCGTGCGCGAGGCGGCCTACGTGCTGCCGAGCCGGCCGGGGTACTCGACGCAGATGCACGAGGCGTCGGTCGCGGAGTTCCGGTTCCCCGACGGCGCGTACTGGGCCGGACGGCTCGCGTCGGCGTGAGCGACCCGACGAGGACGGCGGGGGTGGCGGTGGCCGCCCCCGCCGTTCGGCATACTCCAGGCATGTCACGCACGGACCGGGTCGTCGACGGCGTCACCGCCATGATCCTCGACGGCCGCCTCGGGCCGGGGCAGCGGCTGCCGGTGGAGAAGGACCTCGCGGACGCGCTCGGCGTCTCGCGCGGGTCGTTGCGCGAGGGCATGCGTGCGCTGGCCGTGCTCGGGGTGGTCGAGACGCGCCAGGGCGACGGCACGTACGTCACCGCGCTCGACCCCGGCAGCCTCGTGGCGCCGCTCGGGCTCGTCGTCGAGCTGCAGGCCGCCGGGCACGCGCTGCACGTGCACACCGTGCGCCGGCTGCTCGAGACGGAGGTCGCCGGGCTCGCGGCGGCGGGCGCGAGAGCGCCGGGCGCCGACCTCGACGCCGCCCGCGAGGACACGTGCCCGCCCGAGCGTCCCCGACGCCCGGG
>JAEWEJ010000374.1 GCA_023389455.1 Actinomycetes bacterium
GCATCACGCCGTGCCCCGACGGCCCGCTGCTGGTCCGCGGCCCGATCGAGGTCGTCGACGCCGACGGGCGCACGCACGTGCCGAGCCGTCGGACCGTCGCGCTGTGCCGCTGCGGCGGCACCGCCACGCCGCCGTGGTGCGACGGGACGCACAAGGTCAACGGGTTCCGCACGTCCGACTGACGCGTCGGTCCCGGCCCGGCCGTCCGGCGCACGCCCCGCGGGCCGGCCGGGCGTCCGGGCTGCCGGTGCCGCACGTGCCGTGATGACCTGCGGCGTCACCCGCCGATCACGGCGGCGGTGCGGATAGGGTCGGCCCATGACCTCCAGCGGGCGGCGAGCCGGTGTCGTCACGCTGAAGGACGTCGCCGCGGCGGCGGGCGTCTCGGTCGCCACCGCGTCGCAGGCGCTGGCCGGGCGGGGCCGGATGACCGACGCCACGCGGCAGCGGGTGCGCCGTGCCGCGCAGAGCCTGGGGTACCTGCCGAACGCGATGGCCCGCAGCCTGCGCACGGGGCGCACGCACGCGCTGGGGGTGCACAACCAGACGGCGGCGGCGAGCCTGGGCACCCCGTACTTCCGCGACTTCCTGGCCGGTGCGATCGAGGCGGCGCACCGGCACGACCACGACCTGGTGGTGCTGTCGTCCGACACGCACCGTCCGCGCACCGCCGCGCCGCGGGTCGACGGCGTCGTGGTGGTGGACCCGATCGCGGACGACCTGCGTGCGCGCGAGCTGATGGAGATGCCCGTGCCGGTGGTGGCGGGGGAGCACGTGCCCGCGCACATGCCGCCGTGCGCCGTCGTCGCGGCGGACCACGCCACGGCGCTGCGCACGGTCCTCGACGCGGCCGCGACCGCGGGCGCCCGCCGGCCGCTGCTCGCCGCCCCGGACGCGAACAGCGGGTGGGGGGAGGTGCTGCGCGCGATCGTCGGCGCGTGGTGCGCCGAGCGCGGCACGACCCCGGTGCTGGTCGAGACCGAGTTCGCGGTGCTGTCCGTCGACAGCGACCGGGCGTTGCTGACGCCGGTGCTGGCGGCGCACCCGGAGGTCGACCTGGTGATCGGCGCGTCGCCGTACGCCGCCCGTGCCGCGCTGGACGTCCTGCGGGCGCTCGGGCGCACCCCGGGCGGTGACGTGCTCGTGGCCGCCTGTGCCGACGAGCCCGTGCTCCTGGAGCAGGACCCCGCGGTCACGGCCGTGCAGCTGCCGGCCCACGCACTGGGCGTCGCGTGCATCGAGCGGCTGGTCGAGATCCTCGACGCGCAGGACGGTGCGGAGCGGGCGCTGGGCACCGTGCAGACGATCCCGGCGCCGGTGCACCTGCGCGCGTCGACCTCGGGGACCGTCGTCACTCGCTGAGAAATCGTTTCACCGGAGTTACGCGGGACGGGGGTCCGCAGCGCGGAGCACAACCCCGCGACCTCGCAGGTTAAACCCGTGTTTCGTGATCCTGCGGGCCAGGTAAATCGATTAGGCAGGCCCTTAGGTTCCTGCCATGAGCAGCGAGAACGCGGACCCGGGCCCGGTGGCCGAGGGCGACGACCACGGGACGCACGCCCACGGCGTCGACTCCGGTGAGCACGGCCACGGCCACTCCCACGACCTGTGGCCCGAGGGGTTCTGGGAGCAGCCCCGTCGCCTCGGCGAGGGCCTCGAGGGGCACGGCGCGGTCGACGACCACAACGTCGCGCGCCGCCCCGGCCTGTTCCACGTCAACCGCAAGCACGCCGGAAGCCACTCGGGGATCCGCACGTTCGCGCGCCTCCCGATGGCGCTGACGCCGGAGGACCTGAAGGCGGCGGAGGTCGACGTCGCGGTGCTCGGCGTGCCGTGGGACTCCACGGCCGGCGGCCGGTCGGGCACGAACCACGGCCCGCTCGCGCTGCGGTCCGTCCCGCACTTCGGCAGCTACGGCCTGCCCAGCCAGCACCTCGACGTGCGGGTCAACCCGTTCGAGGTCCTCACCATGTGCGACTACGGCGACGCGCCGATCCACGTGGGCAACACGGCGGCGACGTTCGAGTCGGTGCGCAAGTTCGTGGGCACCGTCGTCGAGTCGGGCGCGATCCCCATCGTCATGGGCGGCGACCACGCGATCACCTGGCCGTCGGCGACCGCGGTGGCCGACCACTACGGCTACGGCAAGGTCGGCATCGTCCACTTCGACGCGCACGCCGACACCGGCTCCGACATGCGCGGGTCGCTGGCCTCCCACGGCACGCCGATGCGCAAGCTCATCGAGTCCGGGGCGGTGCCGGGGCGCAACTTCGTGCAGGTGGGCCTGCGCGGGTACTGGCCGGACCGGGCGACGCTCGACTGGATGGACGAGCAGGAGATGCGCACGCACTTCATGTCCGAGATCGTCCGCGACGGCTTCGACACGGTCCTCGAGCGCGCGCTCGACGAGGCGCTCGACCAGGCCGACCACCTGTACATCTCCCTCGACATCGACGTGTGCGACCCCGCGTTCGCCCCCGGGACGGGCACGCCCGAGCCGGGCGGCATCACGTCGATCGACATCCTGCGCGCCGTCCGGCGGCTGTCCGCCGAGGTCGGGATCGTCGCGATGGACGTCGTCGAGGTCTCCCCGCCGTACGACAACGACGGCGAGATCACGGTGCTGCTGGCCAACCGGGCGATCGGCGAGGCGATGACCGGGACGGCGATGCGCCGCCTGGGCCTGACGGGCGCGGACTACCTGCACCCGCACGCGCTCAACCTCGACGCCGACGGTGGCCGCCGCACCCAGGTGTTCCGCACCGACGGAGCCTGACCGCCGCGCCCGCCGGCGCACCGACCGCACCCCGCCCGACCCCCCGAGACGCGAGGACCCCATGTCGCACGACCACGGACACGACCACCACCACGACCGCGCCCCCGAGGGCTTCTGGCAGCAGCCGCGCCGGCTGGGCGAGGGGCTCGAGGGCCACGGCGCCACCGACGACTTCAACGAGGGCCGCCCGCCGGGCCTGCTGTTCGCCAACCGCAAGAACGAGGGCGGCTTCTCGGGGATCCAGACGTTCGCCAAGCTGCCCGTCGCGCTGACGCCGGAGGACCTGCGCGCCGCGAACGTCGACGTCGCGGTCCTCGGCGTCCCGTGGGACTCCACCGCGACCGGGCGCAGCGGCACCAACCACGGTCCGCTCGCGATCCGGGCGTGCGACTACGCCGGCGGCCACGGGCGCCCGCACTTCTCGCTCAGCACGCACGTGGACGCGTTCGAGGACCTCGTCATGGCGGACTACGGCGACGCGCCGATCTCCGTCGGCAACACCGCGCGCACCTTCGAGGACGTCCGCAAGTTCGTCGGGACGGTGGTCGACGCCGGCGCCATCCCGATCATCCTCGGCGGCGACCACTCGATCACCTGGCCCAGCGCCACCGCGGTGGCCGACCACTACGGCTACGGCAAGGTCGGCATCGTCCACTTCGACGCGCACGCCGACACCGGCGCGGACATGCCCGGGTCGCTCGCGTCGCACGGCACGCCGATGCGTCACCTCATCGACTCGGGCGCCATCCCGGGCAAGAACTTCGTGCAGGTGGGCCTGCGCGGCTACTGGCCCGAGCAGGAGACGCTCGACTGGATGGACGACCAGAAGATGCGCACGCACTTCATGGCCGAGATCGTCCGCGACGGCTTCGACAAGGTCCTCGAGCGGGCCGTCGACGAGGCGCTCGACCAGGCCGACCACCTGTACATCTCCCTCGACATCGACGTGTGCGACCCGGCCTACGCGCCGGGCACCGGCACCCCCGAGCCGGGCGGCATCACGTCGAACGACATCCTGCGGGCGATCCGCCGGCTCGCGGCCGAGGTCGGCATCGTCGCGATGGACGTGGTCGAGGTGTCCCCGCCCTACGACGACCGTGGCGAGATCACCGCGCTGCTGGCGAACCGCGCCGTGCGCGAGGCGATGACCGGGATCGCGATGCACCGCAAGGGCATCACCGACCCGGACTACCTGCACCCGTACGCGATCGGCCTCGACAAGGACGGCAACCGCCGCAACCAGGTGTTCCGCCGCCCCTGACGGCCCCCCGACCCCCGGGACCCCCGGCCCGGGCGCCCGACCCCGCGTTCCCCGACGAGAGAGGGACCCCCATGACCCGACGTACGACGCGCGTGCCCACCGCCGCGCGGCTCCCGCTGGCCTTCCTGGCCGTGAGCACCCTGGTGCTGACCGGCTGCTCCGGCGGTGCGTCCGCCAGCAGCTCGGGCTCCGCGGCACCGACCGACGGCGTGCTGCGGCTGGGCGTCCTCAACGACATCGGCCAGCCGCCGGACCCGGACGTGTACTACTCCGGCAACGGCCTGGCGATCACGACGAACGCGTACGAGGGCCTGGTGCGCTACGAGCCGGGCAACCACGAGGAGGCGACGGTCGTGCCGTCGCTCGCCGAGTCGTGGGAGGTGAACGACGACTTCACGCAGTACACGTTCACGCTGCGGGCGGGCGTCACGTTCCACGACGGCACGCCGTTCGACTCCTCCGCCGTGGAGGCGTCGTTCCAGCGCCGGCTGGCCGTCGACGCGGGCCCGGCGTACATGGTGCAGGGCGTGGTCGACGTCGAGGAGCTCGACGAGCTCACCGTGCGGGTCACCCTGGACGCGCCGAACTCGGCGTTCCTCGACCACCTCGCCTCGCCCTACGGCCCGCGCATGATCAGCCCGACCGCGCTCACCGAGCACGCCGGCGACGACCACGCGCAGACCTACCTGTCGACCGCGTCGGCGGGCACCGGCCCGTACGTGCTGTCCGAGGCAGCGGTGGGCGAGGGCTACCAGCTGACGTACTTCGAGGACTACTGGGGCGACCTCGACCCCGTCTTCACGACGGTCGAGCTGCCGGTGTACACCGAGATCTCGGCCATGCAGCTCGAGCTCGAGAAGGGCGACCTGCACGCGCTGCTGTCGGCCGTCCCGACCGCGTCGCGGCAGAAGTACCTCGACTCGGCCTCGCTCGAGGCGTACGCGTTGCCGTCCTTCCAGGTCGGGGTCGTGTACATGAACCCGAAGCGGCCGCTGCTGGCCGACGCCGAGGCCCGGCGCACCCTGTTCGAGGGCATCGACTGGGCCGCGCTCGTCGAGCAGGTCTCGCCCATCGGCTCCGTGCCGGCGGAGGGGTACTACCCCGCCGGCGCCCTGCCGGCCGACCTCGACTCCCGCGAGCTCGTGCACGACCCGGACGCGCTCGCCGACTGGGTCGCGACCTTGCCCGCCGGGACCGAGATCCAGATCGGCCACGCCGCGGGCGGTGCCGACGCGGCGCAGATGTCGAACATCATCGCCGCGCAGCTGCAGGCCCTCGGGCTCAAGGCGACGGTCACGAGCCACCAGGCCTCCGAGGTCTTCGGCGACTTCCCGGCGAACCCCCAGGACGGGCCGGACGTGCTCGTCACGCCGGAGACCTGGCCGGACTCCAACAACGGCTACATGCACGGCCACGTGTTCTGGGACCCGGACGGCGGCCTGAACTTCTTCGGTTGCGCCGACGAGACCACGACGGCCCTGCTGGGCGAGGCCCTCGCCACCGGCGCGGACGAGACGTACGTGGCGGCGGGTGAGGCCGCGTACGCGGCGGGGTGCAACCAGACCTTCGCGTGGACCACGGACTTCATGGTCGCGCAGTCGTGGCTCGACGGCATCGAGGACGCCCACTCGATCGCCGCCCCCGCCACGCTCGACTTCGCGCGGCTGAGCATCGGCGACTGACCGGCGGCCGCCGTGCCGCGCGGGTCCCACCCGTCGGCGCGGCGGCCACCCCGCCGTCCTCACGTCCGGACGGTCGACCGCCCCGTCCGCTCCCGTCAGCCCCTGTCGGGGCGGCGACACCCTCTGCGAGAACGAAGGAACCCCATGCCCTCGGCCGACACCGCCACGCACACCCGGCTGCGCGACCTGCCCGTCACCTTCTGGTGGCTGTGGACGGCTCAGCTCGTGGTGTGGATCGGGCGGTTCGTCGTCCCCTACATGACGATCTTCCTCACCGCGTCGATCGGCATGACGGCGGCCGGGGCCGGGCTCGTCGTGGCGGCGTACGGCGTGGGGATCGTGGTCTCGTCGCTGCTCGGTGGGGTGCTCGCCGACCGGTTCGGTCGGCGCCGCGTGCTGATCAGCAGCGAGCTGGCCAGCGTGGTGGTGCTCGTCGCCATCCCGCTGGTCGACGGCGCGGCGCTCATCGCGGTGCTCATGACGGTGTACGGGCTCTTCAACGGGGCGCCCGGGCCGGTCATCCACACGATGGTCGGTGACCTGGTGGAGCCGCGGCACCGGCGGGCCGCCTTCAACTACAACTACTGGGCCGTCAACCTCGGGTACGCGATCGGTCCGCTCGCGGCCGGCTTCATGGCGGTGCACTCGTTCGCGCTGCTCTTCTGGTGCCAGGCCGCGCTGGTGCTCGTCTCGACGTGCCTCATCGCGGCGAAGGTCCCCGAGACGCAGCCGCCCGCGGCCGCCGCCGCGCCGGCGGCCGACCTCGCGGCCGGCGCCCGGGCCCCGAGCCGGGGGAACGGGCTGCTGTCGGTGCTCGGCGACAAGGTCTTCATGACCTTCGCCGCGGCCATGTTCGTGTACTCGGTCGTCTACGTGCAGTCCATGACGACGCTGCCGCTGGTGATGACGGAGCAGGGCCACCCGACGAGCCACTTCGGGATGCTCCTGACCCTCAACGGCGTGCTGCTGTGCGTGCTGCAGCTGCCGACCGCGCGGTTCCTGCAGCGGTGGTCGCGCGACCTGGTGATCGTCGTCGCGCTGGTCGTCACGGCCGTCGGCGTCGGGCTGCAGGCGGCCGCGGCCTCCCTCGCGATGTACATGGTCGCGGTGGCGGTCTGGACCCTGGGGGAGATGGGCTCGCACCCGCAGGCCACCTCCCTCACCGCGGACCTCGCGGACACCGCGCGGCGCGGCCGCTACCAGGGCGTGTACGGCGTGACGCACTCGCTGGCGATGGCGGTGGGGCCGGTCGCCGGTGGTCTCGTCCTCGACTCGTACGGCTCGCGCACCCTGTGGCTCGCGTCGGCGGTCCTCGCGCTGCTGGTCGCCGTCCTGCTCGCCGTGACGGCGCGCTCGCGCCAGCGTCGCGTCGCCGCGGTGGTCGCCGCGGACACCGCCGCACGGGCCGCCGCCGTGGAGCGCGTCGCGGAGCCGGCCCGCACGTGACGGCCACGGACACCCCGCCGCCCTCGCCACCACCCGCACCGAAGGAGCCGGTCACCATGGACGCAGCCGCACCCCTCCTCGCCGAGGCGCCCCGCCGCGCGGACGCCCCCCGCTCCTCCGAGCCCGTGGCCCGCCTCCAGGGCCTGGACGTCAGCCTGGAACGCCACGGCGTCCGCTCGCAGATCCTGCACGGCATCGACCTGGAGATCGGCCGCGGTGAGATCGTCGGTGTCGTCGGCGAGTCCGGCTCGGGCAAGAGCGTCATGAGCATGGCGCTGCTGGGCCTGCTGCCGGAGTCGTCCCGGCCGCAGATCGACGGGCGCCTGGAGGTCGCCGGGCTCGACCTGCGCACGGCCTCGCCGCAGGAGGTGCGCGAGGCGCGCCGCACGCGCCTCGGCGTCGTCTTCCAGGACCCGATGACGTCCCTGAACCCCACGATGCACGTCGGCACGCAGGTCGCGGAGAAGGCCGGGTCGCAGCAGGAGGCGATCCGGCTCATGCGTGCCGTGGGCATCCCGCAGCCCGAGCGCCGCTACCGCTGCTACCCCCACGAGCTGTCCGGCGGGCTGCGGCAGCGCGTGATGATCGCGATGGCGGTCGCGGGCAGGCCCGAGCTGGTCGTGGCGGACGAGCCGACGACGGCCCTCGACGTCACGGTGCAGGCACAGGTGCTCGCCCTGCTGGCCGGGATGCGCGACGAGCTGGGCTGCTCCCTCGTGCTCATCACCCACGACCTCGGGGTCGCGGCGCAGGTCGCCGACCGGATCGTCGTCATGTACCGGGGCCGCGTCGTCGAGACGGGGACGACGCAGCAGGTCCTGGAGTCGCCGCGCCACCCGTACACGCTGGGCCTGCTGGGCTCGCGGCTCTCCCTGGACGCCGACCGCACGCGGCCCCTGTGGGCGCTGCCGACCGAGGCGGCCGCGGCCGCACCGGGCGGCTGCGCGTTCGCCCCGCGCTGCCGCTTCGCGGTCGACGCGTGCCGGACCACGTCGCCCACGCTCGGGGCGCTGCCCGGGTCGGCTGACGGGGCCCACGC
>JAEWEJ010000087.1 GCA_023389455.1 Actinomycetes bacterium
GCGCGGTGGTCGCGGGCGGTGGCGTCGTCGCGGCGGGGGGCGCCACGGGGGCGGGCGGCACCGGCGGGGCGTCCGACGTCCGGCACACGGGTGCCTGGCCGCCCTCGCCGTGGTGCTCGTCGTACCCGGCGACCTGGACCCAGGTCACGCACGCGTCCGGCGGCAGCCCCGCGCGGTCCCACGTGAGCGTCGACGCGCCGGCCAGGTCGCCGAACCGGGAGCCGGGGCCCTCGATGTGGACGTTGCGCGACCCCGCGCCGAGCGCCGAGACGTAGGTGACGTTGACGTGGTCGTGGACCGCGAACGCGTCACCCCCGGGCAGCTCGATCCCGACGCCGGTGACCCGGTACGGGGTGGGGGAGTCGGAACCGGCGACGGCTGCCGTCGCAGCGCCGAGGAGGGTCAGGGCGGTGACCGCCCCGGCGGTGGTGACGGTGAGCGCGGCGGTGCGGCGGGCGGGCATCGGACCTCTACTCCACGGGAACGGCTTGCGGCAGCGGGCGGCGTCGTCGCCGCCCGGGCTGACCTGGGCAGACGGAGGTTATCGGGCAGAACGGACGAACAGGATGAGAGCGGCGTGAGAGTTGGGTGCCGTGGCGTGCGGGGCGCGCCGCCAGGACCCGGACGGCCGCCGCGCGTCCGATTTCACCCGCTCCGTCCACAGCCGGACGGGTGGTGGACACCACCGCCGGGGGACCGGTGCGCGCCGGTACGCTGGGGCCGTCTGCCGACCTGCGGCGCGGGATCCTGCGCGGGCGAGCGCCCCTGCGGACCCGGCCTCCACCGAGGGAACCGATGACCACCGCACCTGCGCGCCCCGACGTCCCGCCCGCCCCGCACACGTCCGACACGGTCGAGAACGCCGCCGCGTCGCCCGACGTCGAGCAGCCGTACGCCGAGCTCGGGCTCAAGCCCGACGAGTACCAGCGGATCCGCGACATCCTCGGGCGCCGCCCCACGGCCGCCGAGCTCGCGATGTACTCGGTGATGTGGTCCGAGCACTGCTCGTACAAGTCGTCGAAGACCCACCTGCGGCAGTTCGGCGAGAAGACCACGCCGGCGATGAAGGAGCACCTGCTCGTCGGCATCGGCGAGAACGCGGGCGTCGTCGACATCGGTGACGGCTGGGCCGTGACGTTCAAGGTCGAGTCGCACAACCACCCGTCGTACGTCGAGCCCTACCAGGGCGCCGCGACGGGTGTCGGCGGCATCGTGCGCGACATCATCTCGATGGGCGCGCGTCCCGTGGCGGTCATGGACCAGCTGCGGTTCGGCGCCCCGGAGCACCCGGACACCGCACGCGTCGTGCACGGCGTCGTCGCGGGCGTCGGCGGCTACGGCAACTCCCTGGGCCTGCCGAACATCGGCGGCGAGCTGGTGTTCGACTCCTGCTACCAGGGCAACCCGCTGGTCAACGCGCTGTGCCTCGGCGTGCTGCGCCACGAGGACATCCACCTGGCCAACGCCTCGGGCGTCGGCAACAAGGTCGTGCTGTTCGGTGCGCGCACGGGCGGCGACGGCATCGGCGGTGCGTCGATCCTCGCGTCGGAGACGTTCGACGACACCAAGCCGTCCAAGCGCCCGTCGGTGCAGGTCGGCGACCCGTTCATGGAGAAGGTGCTCATCGAGTGCTGCCTCGAGCTCTACGCCGCCCGCGTGGTCGAGGGCATCCAGGACCTGGGCGCCGCCGGCATCTCGTGCGCGACGAGCGAGCTCGCGTCCAACGGTGACGGCGGCATGCACGTCGACCTGGAGAACGTGCTGCTGCGCGACCCCACCCTGACGGCCGGCGAGATCCTCATGTCGGAGTCGCAGGAGCGGATGATGGCCGTGGTCCGCCCCGAGAAGCTCGACGAGTTCCTCGCGATCACGTCGAGGTGGGACGTCGAGACCGCCGTCATCGGCGAGGTCACCGGCACCGGCCGGCTGACGATCGACCACTTCGGGCAGCGGATCGTCGACGTCGACCCGAAGACGGTCGCGCACGACGGCCCGGTGTACGACCGTCCGTACGCGCGCCCGGCCTGGCAGGACGGGCTCGTGGCCGACTCCGTCAGCACGCCGGAGGGTGCCGAGCGCTACGCCCGCCCCGCCGACGGGCCGGCGCTGCGTGCCACGCTGCTGCAGCTGCTCGCCTCGCCGAACCTCGCGTCGCCGGCGTGGGTCACCGACCAGTACGACCGCTTCGTGCAGGGCAACACCGCCCTCGCGCAGCCCGACGACTCCGGCGTCGTGCGCGTCGACGAGACCACGGGCCTGGGCGTAGCCCTGGCCACCGACGCCAACGGCCGCTACACCAAGCTCGACCCGTACACCGGGGCGCAGCTCGCGCTGGCCGAGGCGTACCGCAACGTCGCCACGGTCGGGGCCCGGCCCCTGGCGGTCACCGACTGCCTGAACTTCGGCAGCCCCGAGCACCCCGACACCATGTGGCAGCTCGTCGAGGCGATCCGCGGCCTCGCCGACGCCTGCCAGGTGCTCGAGGTGCCCGTGACCGGCGGCAACGTCTCGCTGTACAACGGCACCGGCGAGCCCGGGCAGATCGACTCGGCGATCCACCCGACGCCCGTCGTCGGCGTGCTCGGCGTGCTCGACGACGTCGCCGACGCCGTGCCGTCCGGCTGGACCGCGCCCGGCCAGGCCGTGTACCTGCTGGGCACCACGCGCGCCGAGCTCGACGGGTCCGCGTGGGCCGACGTCGTGCACGACCACCTGGGCGGCGTGCCGCCGCGCGTCGACCTCGACGCCGAGCGCCGCCTCGCGCAGGTGCTGGTCGCCGCCGCACGTGACGAGCTGGTCGACGCCGCGCACGACCTGTCCGAGGGCGGGCTCGCGCTCGCGCTCGTCGAGTCGAGCCTGCGCTACGGCGTCGGCGTGCAGGTCTCCCTCGACGCGCTGTGCGAGCGCGACGGCCTGACCCCGTTCGAGGCGCTGTTCTCCGAGTCGCAGGCCCGCGCGGTCGTCGCGGTGCCGCGCTCGGAGGAGGTCCGGCTGCTCGACCTGTGCACCGCGCGCGGGGTCCCCGCGCTGCGGCTGGGCGAGACGGCGGAGGCGTGCAGCCCGGGTGCCGGCACGCCGGTCGACGACGCGGACCACGTCCACGCCGCGGCCGTCGAGGTCGGCGGCCTGTTCACGCTGCCGCTCACCGAGGCCCGCGAGGTCTGGGAGGCCACGCTCCCGCGCCTCTTCGGCTGACCTCCGCACGCCGGTGACGGCGGGCGGCCGCACAGTGCCTGTGCAGCCGCCCGCCGCCGTCCTGCCCGCCCGTCGCCCCGGTCAGGCGGGTGGCGGCGTGAGGCGGTGGTAGACGCGGTCCCGGTACACGAGCGGGAGGGCGTCGCGGACGCCGTGGGCCAGCGCGCGCAGCGAGACCAGGTAGCTGTCGCCGACGGGCGTGCGCTGGACGACGCGGGCACGCACCCAGGCCTGGGCGCCGTCGACGACCGGCTCGCCGGTGGGCAGGGCCGTCCACCCGCCGTCCGCGAAGCGGTCGATCCCGGAGGTCGCGAAGCGGGTCGACACGTCCTCCTGCCCCTCGGCCAGGAACGACACCGCCACGGTCGTCGCCCGTGACAGAGCCGGCCAGGACGACGACCCCGACGCGAGGGAGAAGGCCAGCAGCGGGGGTGCGGCGGACACCGAGATGACCGACGTGGCCGTGAAGCCGACCGGGCGGTCGGCGTCACGCAGCGTGACGACCGCGACGCCCGCCGCGTGCCGGCGGAACACCTGCTTGTACTCGTCGGGCGACAGGGCGGGCTCGTCGTGCGCGGCGAGGGCGCGCTCGAGGTCGCGCAGGTCGTGGGTGCTCGTGCTCATCGGGCCACCGCCAGCGTCGCGTCCGCCGCGAGCGGGGCGCCCAGGGAGCGGCGCAGCGGGCGCTCGGCCCGCTGCCACCAGCGGTCGACGGCCGGCGTCAGGTCCGCCAGCTCGGTGTCCAGGACGCTGAGCGAGCGGGTCGGGACGGTGGCGCCGAGCTCGACGAGCACGGGGCGCAGGTGGACCTCGCCGACCAGGGCGTGGGCCGCGGCGGCCGACACGACGAGCGGGACGGCGCTGACGCCCTCGAGCGCGTCCGGCCCGTAGAGGTCGAGGAAGGACTTCAGCAGCCCGGTGAAGGACGCCTTGTGCACGGGCGTCGCGACGACGAGGACGTCCGCGGCGGACACGGTCGCGAGCGCGTCGTCGAGCGCGGCCGTCCGCGGCTGTGCGTGCAGGTCGGGTGCGAGGTCGGCGAGGTCCACGACGGCGAGGGTGCGGCCGTCCGCGAGCCGGTCGGCGAGCGTGGCGGCGAGCGAGGTCGCGGCCGCGAGGGTCCGCGAGCCGGGTCGGGGGTTGCCGACGAGGGCCACCACCTGCGGCGTGTCGGGGTGGGTCATGAGCGTCTCCTGGTCCGTGGTGCGTACGGGCGGGGCCCGCGCG